>PSRJ01000063.1 GCA_003175985.1 Terriglobia bacterium | reverse complement strand
TTTCGGACTGTATAGAATTGCTTCAGTTCGGAAATGAAGGGATTCGCCGATTGCCCAAAAGCGTACGACGCAGTGAGCAGGCAACTTATCATCATCCTGGAATGTTCCACGCAGCGGCTCCCACGGTCGATGGTAATACGAAGCAGGGGTTATGTGTAAATCATGAATTCCAGCAGGTTGCCGTCAGGGTCCCGGACGTACACGCTGGAGCCGGTCTTCTTCCGGCCGCCCTGGCGCGGGCCCGGCCCTTCGATGATCTTAGCGCCGGCCTTGTCGAGCATGGCGCTCAGGGCTTCGCGTGTGCCATCCCAAACGAAGCAGAGGTCGCCGCACGGCGGTCTGGCTGCCGGGGCCCGCAGCGCAAACGTTTCGCGTTGCCAGAGCGCGGGACGATGAAAGTTAATCATCTGGGTCCCGATATAAACCGAACAGGCATTGGCATTCTCAGCGACTTCCAGCCCTAGGCCGCGGTAGAAAGCCAGCATCGCTTCGGTGTTCTGCATCGGCAACGCCACGTGATCAAAGCCACGGATCGCACCTGCCGGCTGGGCATCCACGGAACTCCCACTGACGGCTGCGGCCGCAGCGATGCCTCCGAGGAAGCGTCGCCGCAAGACCTTTTTCTGCATCTTACACCCCCAAAGATGATTCTATACACGGAGCCATCGCCGGAATTGTTCGCTCGAGTTCCCCACACTCGGATATACTCGCAGGTAATTATGAAAGCGCCCAGCCATCACACCGGCCATCGATCGGGTCATCCGCACCCGCATACTCATCACACCGAGCCAGAACCGGCTTTACGGAGCCGCCGGAGCTTTCTCGGAAGCCTCGCAATGGTCTGTGCGGCTTTACGGCTACATGCTCAGAAGCGCTCCAGGACAGACCCGCAGCGCGACCATTCTCTGGCTGAGGCAGCCAACAATTTCCTTGCGTCGCTCCGTCCCGAACTGCGGAGCCAGTATGCGTTCGCATTCGATGATGCCTACCGCAAGGACTGGAGCAACCTGCCTCACTACATCCATCCCCGAAAGGGCCTCAAAATTGGCGATCTCAATCCGGGGGAACGGGCCGCGGCCCACCGGCTGATCCAAGAGATGATGTCGAGCCAGGGTTATTCCAAGGCCGAAGTCATCATGGGGATTGTGGATGAGTTTCTGGGCTCGGCGTCGGAAGCGGCGCACAACGAGTACGGCTCCGAGTTTTATTTTCTGGATGTGTTTGGCAAACCGGGCGGCGACGATCCCTGGGCTGTGAAGCTTGACGGTCACCACCTCGCGCTGAATGTCGCGGTGATCAATCACAACATTTCGATGACCCCGCTGCATCTCGGCGCAGATCCGGCTGTCATCCCCTCCGGCCGGCATGCTGGCTGGGCGATTCTGGCCGGCGAAACCGCAAAGGGGTTTCATCTGCGCAATGCGCTACGGCCCGAGCAGGCCAGGCAAGCCGTCCTCTCGGAAACCGTACCCGGCGATATTTTCACGCTGCCGGGCCGCGATCAGGAACTGAAGACACCGGCTGGGCTGTCCGGATTGCAGGGCTACCCTCGAGACTTGCTGGAAGGGCTGATCGATGAGTATCTGGCCAATTTGCGTCCTGATGTCGCTCGCAACTATCGCTCTGAGATGCAGGCCGCCGGTTTCGAGAAAATTCATTTTGCCTGGATGGGTCCTTCCGAACCGGGAAAAGCCGTTTACTATCGCGTCCACGGACCGACAATCCTGATCGAGTACGACAACGTTTTTCCGCCGAATACCCGTGGGCCGAACGACCCTAACCACATCCACACGGTTCTTCGTTCGCCGGCGAATGATTTCGGAGACGACTGGCTGCGCCGGCATCGCCTCGAGCACCACCCGGCGTAACAATCCCCGGGAATCTCTGACGCGCTACCCGGAGGTATTCGTGCGCACAGGTTCAAACTTCGTTAAGGTTTGGCGGGTGCGTGGGCGAGGCCGCCGCCATTCACGGGAGCGTTTCCATTCACCAGCGCGCTATTCGCCGTACTCCAAAGGTCTTGTACGCCGCCCGAAACGCGATAGAAAATGCCGAGTGCGATCAACGCGATCAACGCCGTGATCAGGCAGACCTCGGCCAGATCCTGGCCGCTTTCGTCACGCCAGAAACTTCTCCAGGAGATCGAAAACATGGTGGATACCGGAGTAGTGTAGGTGGTATACCGGAGACCACTCTACATTGTCTTTCGTTACTATCGGCAAGTTACCTCAAGCTGGGTGGTCATTTTGCCGATAAGAAAGCTGGGGAGGAAAATGTCCTCAATCACGACCCTGCTGGGCGGGGCGGTGTGGGAACTGCCGCCGCTGATTCTCTATCCCTTTAACGAGCGCGTAGCCCCCAGCACTCTATTGGAAAGTTCCAAAGCGGCCCTGGTGCTCTCCGGGATGATGCCCGGCGATGGCGCCGATCCGGACGAACTCAGGCGACGCCTGCTGGCCGGGCGTTATGCCGAAATCCGCATGCTCTACTTCCTGGGTAAGGACGTTATGCGGTGGGTAGAGCAGTGCCAGGAGTTCGTCGAACACACGCCGGAATTGCGTGGAATCGAGATTCGCGGCCAGAGTTTCTCCGGTCTGCTCACAGCCAATCCGCCCGAGGCAGTCAAGTCGAAACTCGTTACCTGGGGTGTCACGGATTACTCCTCGATCTTTGCCCGGGGCGTAGGTCTCAACATGATGTTCAGCGGCCCGCCTCCATTCAATATCCTGTCAGCGGAGTTCCTGGGAAGTTATCATCGGTACTCGGATTCCCTCTTTCGCTGCTACATGGAATTGCAGTCTCACCGTGTGATCACACCGGGCAATTTCCGCTTCGATCTGTACGCTTCCGGTGAATACACGCGCCTGCTGGAAGCGCAATGGGGCGGCTCGTAGTTTTCACCACCCGTGCTATGCTCAGGACTAGCCAACGCGCATGGTTCTGCGGAAAGCAGTCTGGGGCGTCACGGGAGGGCTGATCGTAGCCGGCGCGCTTTTTGCCGCGCTGCCGTTTCGGGAATATCCCGGCGTAGAATACAACGATTTTCCGCTGCCGCCCGATTTCCAGGAAAAAACCGAATGGGTGTTCGCCCGGCTGATGTATCCGCCAGCGCCTACGGCTCGGTTCGATCGCAGCGGCAGCCGCAACGGGGGCTCAGGCTGGACGCTCGGGTATTCAAGTTGGACCCAGGATTACCCTCGGGCCGATCGCCATTTCGTGCGCGCCGTGCGGCGCTTGACGCGGCTGCATACCCGGTCGGTGGAACAGCCGGTCAATCTGGATGACGGTGATGTTTTTGACTGGCCCTGGCTTTATGCCGTCCGCACCGGCGAGTGGAGATTGTCGGACAATCAGGCCAAAGCACTGCGCGAGTACCTGCTCCGCGGCGGCTTCCTGTTCGTCGATGATTTCTGGGGAACGCCGGAGTGGGCGGTATTCATGCAAAGCCTGCGCAAGGTATTTCCGGATCGCCAGCCGGCCGAAATCCAGAACAGTGACCAGATCTTCCACTCCGTCTATGATCTGAACGACCGCTACCAGGTTCCCGGCGCATGGGGAATAGGCTACGGCGGCAGGGCGGGTTACCAGAATGACGGCGACACGCCCTACTGGCGCGCCATCTACGACGACAGAGGCCGCGTGATGGTAGCGATTGTCATGAACTCAGATCTGGGCGATTCCTGGGAGTATGCCGACGACCCGTACTATCCGGAAAAATACTCCGCGCTCGGAATTCGCACCGGGGTGAACTACGTCATCTACGCGATGACGCATTGAATCGCGCTGCTCAGGGTAGGAAGCGGGCGGTCAAGCGCGTCAGCCAAGATCGCCGGAGGAATGGTATCCTTGCGGCTTCATGTCCGACCGACCGAGCCGGTGGCCCCCGCCCTGGTTGTTCCTGATTCTGATACTTCCGGGAGGCGTCTTTGGGGGGTTCACCATGACTCCCATGCCCTTCCTGTTATCCAAGGCCGGCGTTGCCGTGGACCAGATCGCGCGGATCGGCTCCCTGTTATACGTTCCCACCATTTTCTATTTCTTTTGGGCGCCTATCGTGGATACGAAGCTGCGGCGCAGGACATGGCTGGTGCTTACTTCGTTCCTAAGCGCGGGACTGCTCGCGGCAGCCGTGCCGCTCGTCGGTCCGAAACATCTGGCCCTGTTCACAGCCTTGTTGTTTACCGCTCAGTTCATCAACGTGTTGGTTTCGTCGGCGCAGGGAGGACTGATGGTCACGGCACTGGCGCCCGCCGCACAGGCGAAGGCTGCCGGCTGGACCCAGGCGGGCAATCTGGGCGGAGGAGCGTTGGGCGGGGGCATCACGCTTTGGCTTCTCGAACGCGTTCCATTGCCGGCCGCTGCTGTCGCCACAGCGGCCATGATGGGGGTGCCCTCTCTGGCGGCGCTTACCATTCGAGAAGGCCGCCCGGCGCCCACGGCGGATTTTGGCGATCATTTGCGGAAAATCGGCAAGGAGCTGTTTGCGGTGCTGCATTCCCGGCGCACCCTCTCGGGATTGCTGATCCTGGCCGCTCCCGTCGGTTCGGGGGCCGCGCTCAATCTACTGCCGGCCGTAGCCACACACTACGGAGTAGGGAGTGAAGGCGTGGTGTGGGTGAATGGAATGGCCGGCGGTTTGATCCTCGCGCTTGGTTCGCTGTTGGCCACCTTGCTGCCGGGAGATTGGGACCGCCGCGTCACCTACGCGGCCGCCGGTTTTCTCAATGCCCTGGCGTCGATGATTCTCATGATGGGAGACCGGCCCCGCATTTACTTTACGGGAACCGTCTTCTACCTGCTTACCACCGGGTTTTGTTACGCGCGTTTTCAGGCTCTGGTTCTGGAAGTGCTGGGTCCGGGCGAGCACGGCACCAGCACCCGCTATAGCCTCTTCCTGGCTGCCGGGAATTTGCCCATCGCCTATGTACTGTGGCTCGATGGGATCGGTTTCCGGCACTTCGGTACGCATGGCTTGTTCGGGGTTGATGCCGGAGGAAATCTTCTGGTATTCGCGATCGTCGGAAGTGCGTGGATGGCGCGCCGCTACCGGACCAGGACGGAGTAAGGGCTGCTGCGCACGTTGTCGACGCTTACGATGATCGATGCAGTAGAGCCGCCGAACGACTGGTTGATCAGGAACGAGACGAGAACCGCCTCCCTCTGCGGACCGGCAGCGATACGCAGGACCGGCATTGGCACGCCGGAGGCGGTTACCTGAACGCGGCTCTGATTCGTCACCACCGAAGGATCCACACCAGTTACCACAGCGACGAGCACATCGCCTGTCACGGCAGTGTTTCTGGTATCGAGCGGGCCCGCGGCGTTCGTCACCTGCTGGATTACCGGCGGAGCGCCCTCGATCTGCAGTTGAACGGGCAGCGAAGTGGATGATCCGTTATTCAGCTTCAATACGGCCATACCTGCCGGAAAGCCGGAGGGAATCGTGAAACTGATCTGCGTTGGGCTGGCGAGTACGACCGGAACGGATTGTTCGTTCAGGGTCACCTGGACACTGCCTGCCGAGTTTCCCAGATTCGTGCCGGAAACGGTGACGACGGCGCCCGGATAAATGATCGGCTGGTTCGGATCCGCGTTCGTAATCGGGAGAGCGATTGCGGGCTGCGAGGGGCTCGCCGTCTGCGTCTGAAAGGCATTCGACTGGGACGCGATTTGGAACCCCGCGAGAACACTGACTTCCGAAAGGCCGATCGCCGCGTTGGGTGCGACCGCCACGTTGGCGACCAGGCGGGTCGGGTTCAGCACCCAGACGCGGCGAACTGAAATATCCGACGTTCCGAATCCTACCGTGACCAGTCCCTCGCTGAACTGCATATTGGCCGCATTGATCTCGATTAGCGAGGACGCGTTGGCAGGCAGTGACGGAGTGCTCACGGTGATTTGCGGCGCGGCGCTGGAGGCGTAGGCATACGTCGGTGGATTCTGCGATTGGTAGAACGTCGAGTTCTGGCCATCGCTATTAAAGACGATCACGCTGGCCGTTTGACCGCCGTAGCCGGGCGGCGGCATGACGGTAATGGATGCCCGCCCGTCATTGTTCTGTATCGTCGCCGGCTGGCCATCGAAATACACCGTGCTGTCATTTCCGAACCCGCTGCCCGAGACCGTGACCGTTCCATCGGCATTGGAGCTGATCGAGGAAATGGCGGGGGCGTTTCTTTGCACCAGATTGACCGCGTCCGGAAGGACGTAGATATCGCCGTTGGGGAGCGTGAACACCATGTGCCGCGGCCCGTTGGTTACTCCCAGCGGAACATTCAGATACACCGCCAGAGCATTGCTGTAAGGGCTAAAGCACGGAACGGCCCCGCAAGGAGTGGCCGTTGAAAAACCCCCAAGGATGGTCACCGACTGGGGTATGGGCGTGGTCCCGTAATTGGCTTGCGCAACTACCGTGATCTGGCCGGACGAGACGTTCACATAGGCTGGCGTCGTGGAGGCCGTGCGCGCCTGATTGTAGCTGTACGTGACCATGTCATACATGCGCACGTCATCCCGCTGGAGCAGCGTCACCGCGAAATTCTGGCCGGCAATATTCGTGCCTGGGCTCACCGTAAAACTGGCGGGCTGCTGCGGATTGATCCGATCGGGCTGAAAGAAGGTACGAAAGGCGCTGCCGAACGGCTGCAGGGTTTGGTTGTTTTGATCCACCGGCAAACGCAACCCGAGGTTGTTCGCCACCACGGCGTCGGGCGGCAGCGGATGCACGTAGAGCAGGTAGCTACTGGCCGGCAGGCCGTTGATCGTATAAGTGCCATCCGGGTTGGTCAGCGCGCTGATCGCGGGGCCGATTGGCGGAATGGCGACGACGGAAGCCAGCGCCACTCCCTGCCCGTTGGCAGTCACGCGGCCCGAGATCGAGCCGTAGGCTGCGGTCCAGTTTGCTTTTCCGTATAGAACCGACAAGCCGGCTCGATCGTCGGCGTCCAAGGGACGCACGCGAGAAGTGTTGCGAATTACGTCCTGCGACATCGCGGCACTCGTCCAGGTATGCTGCAATCCGAGGGCGTGACCCATTTCGTGTACGGCTGTGGTGAAGAAGCCTTCCAGATAGCTGGGGCCCGGCGCCTGGCTGGTGTTGTTGGTCAGCAGGATAGTGGAACGTACGACCGGGAAAAACGGGCGGCCATTGGAGTCGTTGATCGGTGTCGAGGCCGGGGTGACTCCGCCGATACCCAACACGCCCGGCGGAAGATCCGCAAATATGACGTCGCCGCCCGCCGTCGCGCCGGATTGTGCCTGCGATTCCAGACCGCCGAACGCCACGCGCAGATCGGAACTGTCCACCGAGTTCCATGCGATGGCAGCCTGCTTCACCTGGCTGAGCACCGACGCGAAATCGTCGTTGGGTCCGTACGTCGCAGGGCCGCCATCTACCACGAAGAACGTCAGCGTCTTCGCCGGCAGCGCGTTGAGGTCAAACTTCTCGTAAATCGGCGTGTTGCCGTTCAGGTAGTGTGTGTAGTGATAGTACGCCTCGGCCGGAGCAGCCAGGATTGCTGCCATCCCTAACGCAGCCTGGAGCCGGAGATTCCGCATTACTGGCGGGCACTCCCTCCCAGGACGTTCGTGATCCGGGCTCGCAGTTCGTTCAGGCTCATCGTCAGAGTCTGATCTTTGACCTGCTGATTGGTGCCGCGCTCCAGCATCAGTTCCCGGCTCGCCGAGCGTGTAGCAATCACGCTCGTGCCGGGCCCCGCTGCGAGCCCGAACAACCCTTGTGTCAGCCCGATGATTTGTGTCAGGCCGGAGCGGCCCGTCCACAAAAAGAACACGAATTCATCGCCGGTCTTGAATTCCGGGGATCCCGCGAAAGACTGGCGCACGTTGTTGGCTACTCCACCGGGAACCACCACGTCCACAAACGATTGGGGACCGCCTTTCAGCGTCTCCGAGACAGCGACAGCGTAGTGAGTATAAACAATCGGACCACTCAAAGCGGCCGACGACCCGGTTACTTTGCCTCGCACGATTGCGGTGGATTTGCTGATCATCTCGTCCAAAGAAAGCCGCTCCAGAGTGGCGCTCTGGAGCGGCAGCATGCAGAAGGTCAGCACTAACGCAAACTCGAAGCGGCGCTTCACGAACTTCCTAAAAGCACGTACTTTGCCAGCGAAACTCATTGACAATAAATAGCTTACCTCAGTTTGAGGCGGCCTTCGTGTGTTTCCCCGACACGCCTTATGAGACAAGCTGTCCCATGCAGAGGAGACGAACTCAAATTTTGCCAGGCCGGACAATGAGAATGGGCACTTGCAGGTTATGGCGAACAGGGTTAATCGTGTCACCAAAAATCAGGTCCTTCAAGCGGCCGTGGCCGTGGGCGCCCATGATAACGAGGTCGGGGTGAATCTCGCGTGCGTAGCGCACGATTTCGCGGCGCGGCGAGGAGGAATGGGAAACCGCAGCCTCGACCGTAATTCCTTGATCCCGAAGGACTTGCGCGATTCCTTCCAGGTACTGCTCGCCCGCCTCGACTTCCGCGGTGGATGATTCCGGGCCATACACCTGGCTGGTGACCCCTTCCTCCACGTGGAGAAGGAACAATTTGGCGGCATGGAGTTTTGCCATCGCGGCGGCGTGACTGACGGCCAGACGGTCGAGGTCCGTGTGATCAAGAGGGACCAGAATTCGGCGGTACACCGGGGCCAAGGGCTCAGCCGCCGCAGTCGGAGGCAATGTCACTGGAGAACTGCCGAATCGCCGCGTCCACCGGCTGACCAGGGGCTCGAGCGTGACCCACAGCAATAACAGCAGAAGCAGTATGGCGGCAGGAACCGTCAGGAACCAGACGAGCGTGCGCCAGTTTCCCGCCTGATCCAACCAGCCGCCAATCGCGAGTGTAGCGAGCCAGCCGTTCAAACAAACGATCACCGCGGCGGCGGACCAAGCCAGTGTCTTTACCCAAGCCGGGTTTGCGAAGCCGCCCATGCGGCTGCGGTCGTTAGTGAAGTGAATTAGCGGAATGACCGCGAACGGCAATTGCATACTGATAATCACCTGGCTGAGCAGCAGCAGTTGGAGCGTCGATTGTTCCCCGATGAAATATATGGTGAGTGCCGCCGGAACGATGGCCAAAGCGCGTGTAACCAGGCGGCGCAGCCAGGGCCGCATGCGGAAGTTCAGGTAACCCTCCATGACCACCTGTCCGGCCAGCGTGCCGGTCAATGTGGATGACTGGCCCGAGGCCAAGAGCGCGACGGCGAAGAGGATACCGGCCAAGCTCGTCCCCAGCAGCGGCTCCAGCAGGACGTACGCCTGCTGGATTTGTGTCACCACGATGCCGCGGTTGAAAAATACGGCGGAGGCCATCACCAGGATGGCGGCATTCACAAGTAATGCGCCATTCAGGGCGACCACCGAGTCCACCAGGTTGTAGCGGCAGGCCGCGCGCTTGGCGGTCACGCTCTGTCCGATATGCCGCGTCTGCACCAGCGCCGAGTGCAGGTACAGGTTATGAGGCATCACCGTGGCGCCAATGATTCCGATGGCAATATAGAGGCTGCTGCGGTCGAGGCGCGGCACCAGACCGGTGAGCATTTCGGCCGCGGCCGGGCGCGCCCACAGGATCTCGATGCAGAAGCAGCTCGCGATAACAGTGATCAGAGCCAGCACGAAGGCTTCGATTGTTCGGATGCCCAGGCTCTGCAGCCACAGGATCAGCAACGTGTCGGCGGCCGTGACCACGACGCCCAGGAGCAATGGAAGATGGAACAGGAGATTAAGCGCTATGGCAGCTCCCAGCACCTCGGCCAGGTCACATGCTGCGATCGCGATTTCGCACAGTCCCCAAAGCGTCAGGTTTACGGCGCGCGGATACGTTTCGCGGCAGGCCTGGGCCAAGTCGCGTCCGGATACAATGCCGAGGCGGGCGCTCAAGGTCTGCAGCAGGATGGCCATGCCATTGGACATCACCAGGACCCAGAGCAAGCGGTAGCCGAAGCGAGCGCCGCCTTCGAGGTCAGTGGCCCAGTTCCCCGGGTCCATGTAACCCACGCTCACCAGGTAAGCAGGCCCGGCAAACGCGAACATACGGCGCCAGAAGGACATCTGGGCAGTACCCACGCTGCTGTGGACTTCGGAGAGCGAGCGGGCACCTGAGGCGGCCTGTTCGACGGGCGGCATCTGGCCTTAACTATAGTGAGGAGCGCGGTTTGCCGTCAAGATCGCGGGTTTGCCCGCTACTTTGCTTTTCCGAACTTCGAACCGTCGCCACCGCATTGTGTGTATCCCGTGCGAAGAACCGGAAGGCGCAGATTCCATGCCGGATGAGCCGCGGCGGGATATTTCGAGAGTGCCGCGAGACTGGGGTCCAGCCCCGCCGGGCGAAGATCGATTCTCGCCAGAACGCACCCCGCCCAGCCATCGGCGCGTAATTCGGGTGACCAGCTACTCTTTACCCATGCGGCGCCCAGAGTGTCGTCCAGGGCATGCCCGATCAGGTGAGCGATGATCGCGAGAATTCCGTTATCCCCGAAACCGCCATAGACAGCGGCGAAAAACTGTGGAGCATACACGAGTTTTGCCTGAGCCGCGCCAGCGATCAACATAGCGTTCGGCGCAGTGGCATTACGGAAGAGCGCCATGGTAGGACAGTGGTCGGAGCAGATGGTTCTTACGGCGGCGTTCACTCGTGCGGCCAGTTCCAGGGCGTCGGTGCTGGGGCGTTGATCCGAGCCGGGCTTGTACGAGGATGCGCCGGTTCCTAGCGTGCACACGATTTGCGCAGCGCCCGGCGGCAACAACAAGAACGAAAGGAACAAGATCCTCATGCCGCACCGTCAAAAGGTCCGTGCCGGGCGCCCCAGCAGCGCTGCTAACGCGTTGATGCGCTCCGCGCTGCCGGTCAGCAGACCCTCCGGAAATTTGCGGTAAGCCAGAATGTCGCGATAGATCTGTGGCGACCGGGTCGAATTGAGACCCAGTCCGGCCAGATACTGCAAACGCAGGTTCAAATCCTCATTGATTTGTGCACCAGTGAGCCACTGTGCCAGATCCGGTCCTCGGCCGGCATAGCTCGCCAACAAATCCAATGTAGAAGGGAATCCGGTTTCTCCAAGCGATGCTCTTATCCTGGCATACGCCGGTTGATTCAGCCGGCTCTCGAGGGCGTCAACCGGAATCGGAGAATCGTCCGCCCGGCCGATCAGCACCAGGTCGTACCCGTCGCCGTTGAGGAAGTTGCTCCACACGGTGCCACTGGGGAAGACGCTGAAGAATGTTGCCAGCTCCGTCTTCACTGTCTCTTCGTCGCTTTCGTAGATCGGCAGCCACTGTGCAACCACGCCACCTGGATTTAGGCGATCCTTGACCAGCTCGTAATACTCCTTGGAATAGAGCGTGGAAGTGCCCTTCACCCAGGGATGGATCGGATCAGTCGTGATCACGTCGTACTTTTCGGACGACGTGTAAACGAAATGCCGGGCATCGTCATAGATCACGCGGGTGCGCGGGTCATCCAGGACGTTATAGTTTTCCCTGGCGAAGTACTTGCCGGAGGCGGGCGGAATCAGCGGTTCGAGTTCACAGATGACGATGTGCTGCACCTCGGGATAAAGAACAAAGGACCCCGCGGTCACTCCCGCGCCGAAGCCGACCACGAGCACGGAGCGCGGCGCCGGATGAAACAGGGCGGGAAGGTGTCCCATCATTCGCTGCAAACGCATGTCGAGGGGCGCCGATGACGCCTCGGGTTTACCACTGACGTAGAAAAAGCGCTGGTCGCCACGCTGTGTGATGGCTATCGAAGCGTTCCTTCCCTCTCCTACAAACAGCGGCTCGGCGGGTTTCAGATCGGCATCGAGCCCGCGCAAAACCGGGGCTACACGCCGTCCGTAGGCGGTCACTTGCCAGGGGACGTCGCTGATCGTGGCGGCGAGTGCAGTCGCGAGAAGAACCGCGGCGGCGGTCCAGGCGATCCGCTTGGTTATGCTCACCGCCGCCGATGCGAGTGCTGCCGCCCCGGCTGCGGCAGCCAGCCAGAGCAGTAGCCTTTCGGAATTTCCAGTGCCGATCGCCGGAATCAAAATCAGGCTGAACAGCAGGGCGCCTGCGATCGAACCGGCGGTATTTGCCGCGTACGTCTCGCCTGTGAGGCGTGCGGGATCCTCGCCGCCGGCCGCTGCGCCGGCAAGGGCGAGCGGAAAGCTCGCGCCCCAGAGCAATGTCGCGGGAAAGATCGCCCGCAGGCACCGGGTCAGATCGAGATCGAAAGTGAACCAGGGGCTGGTGGAAAGGGTTGGCTCGATCGGCCAATAGGGCAGGGCATAGGCGAGTGTAAATGCCGTCCAGGCGATCGCGGCGGCCAAAAGGATTTGACAGACACCCAGCGTCAGGCGCGCGTCGCCGGCCGCCCGGCGCGCCAAAAAAGAACCGGCGGAGGCGCCGGCCCAGAGACCGAGCAGGAAGATCCCGAGAATGATGGAGAACGTGTAGACGGTTGCGCCGAGCATCAGCGAGAGCAGGCGCGTCCAGACCACTTCGGCGCCCAGCGCAGTGAGTCCCGAGAGTCCTATTGTGATGTAGACGAGTGTGCGCGAAGTGGAAAGCCGGCGTGGCGCGGGTGTCTCGTCCTGCGTGGGTGTGTATTCAGTTCGCGCGCACAAGACGAAAGCGAGGAGCGCTACCGTAAAGTTGATGGCCGCGGCAGCGTATGTCGCGACGGCCATGTCAAAGACGCGCAGCAGATAGAAGCCCGCTCCAAGGCACCCGATTACAGCGCCGGCGATGTTGGCGCCATACAGCAAACCCAGCCAGGAGATGCCGCGCGGCGTTGTTTGCACCCAGCGGGCGATGGCGGGAAGCGAGCCACCCATCAGCACCGTCGGCGGCAGCAGGCAGACGGCTGCAACTACGCCTCGAAACACCGTGCCTGCGAAGCCGGCGCCAGGTCCGGCAAGGTATAGACGGCCGATCAGCGGCACGCCGAACAGCGCGGCGATTCCCAGGACGCCGATACCCAATTCGAGAAGGGCATACACTCGCAACGGGTGCAGCCGCGCGGAAACCAATCGCGGCAGCGCAGCGCTGCCCAGGCACAAACCGCCCATGAACGCCGCCAGCAGCAGGCCAAGAGATACCGCGGAAGACCCAATCACCAGTTGGAGCAACTGGAACCAGACGATTTCGTAAATGAGCGCCGCGCAGCCGCTTCCGGCAAACAGCAGCAACCAGGCCAAGAGATAGCGGGGCTCAGCGGGAGCGGCCATCGTCTCCACCTGGACGGCCGGCTCCGCGCGATTCACTGAGGGACGTCTGGACATTCCCTCACTAGGTTAGTACGGCCGTCAGAACTGGAAGCGCGCGACGATCTGGCCGCTGCGCGGCGCGGGTCCGATGCCGGTGTTGCTGAAAGTGCCGCCGTTGACCCAGTTCACGTACCCAAAACCGGAGGAAAGCAGACCAGTTGTTCCACTGAGGCTGTTAGCGCGGCCCGTCGGAGTCGTCGTGGTCACACCAGTCGTGAAGATGCTGGGCAGTGAATAGAACGTGCGGTTGAAGATGTTCTGGAATTCCGCCCGGATCGAGACCGTCGCTCTTTCCTTGATGCGGAAGATCCGCCCGAAGGCCATACTCTCCGAGGGCTGCCGCTGCCAGCGGAAGTCATTGAAGTAGGGCGCCGAAGCTCCAAACGTGCCATAGGCTGGTTCTGTCCACGCGGCGGGATTCAGCACAAGCTGCTTGGTAGGATCGAAACGCGAATTCGGATCCACCAGGAACAGGGGCTGCCCTTGCACGCGGTTCATAAACGTGTAGCCGCCACCCCAAATGGCCGGATTGTTGGACGGTCCACGGGCGAGATTGTCCAGCAGGTTATTCGCGGAAGGCGCGGTCTGGAGGATCTGCCCGCTGGAGTAGCGGAGCACTCCACTGTAGGTCCAATCGCGCACTACCCACGAGAGAGCCTTGAAGGCGCTTCCACTCGCTTGCAGTTTCGGCGTCGTATAGTTGAACGCGAAGATGAGCACGTGCGGCTGGCTGAAACCGGAAATCTGCTTATTCAAATCTTTGTTGAACACGTCGTTGATCAGCGGCGCCGAGGGTGTCACGTAAGAGGTGTTGGAATTCGTGCCGTTAGTGAGCTCCTTCTGGAAGCTGTAAGCCACCTGGGCGCTCAGGCCGTGCGAAAAGCGCTTGATCAGCTTGACCTGGAGGGCGTCGTACCAGGTATCTCCCATCGGGGGTCCGAGGAACGGTGGTATTCCATTCCACTGCGGGTACGGCCGCAATGCCTGCTTCAAGGGCTGCGTCGCCGGGAATCCCGGATATACGTTGTTTGGATTTGCCAGAGAGGGGAACCTGGCCAGTACGGCGGGCGAATTGATGGGCGTGTTGAGAAGTTGCGTATCCGCCCGATTGGTCACATCGAGACCGTATTGTGACTTCAAGGTCTCGGGCGTGAGCGCGTTGTAATTCAGCCCCGCTAACAGGGGCGAGACCCACCAGGCGCCGCGATTGCCCACGTATGACGCTTCCACCGCAAGATTAGACGAGAGCTCCCGCTGCAACCCAATGCTCCACTGGAACGTGCGCGGCAGCCTGCCGGCGTTGGGAGCTATGGAAACGAAGGGCGACGATGGAGGGATGACTCCGGGTGCAGCCGGGAACGGGTACAAGGGGCGGTAATCCGGCCACGACACCGGCGTATTTCCAAACCGGTTGCCTACGCCATACGGGTTGCCGTCCTTCAGGAGCCCCGCGGCGGCTCCGTACGCCGGCGCCTGCACATTATAGAAATCTCCGGCGCTGCTGTTGAGTCCCGCCTGATCCGAAACCGACGCGTACGAGATAGCCCCGCCTGCGCGGAATACTGTCTTCGGTGTGATCTGGTAGGCGGCTCCCAGCCGTGGCCCGATCGCATACGGGTAGGCGCTGGAGAAGTTACATTTGCATGTGGCTTCGTAGATCACCGTTCCGATGCGCCCTCCAATTAACGGATTGGGCTTATCGAAGGCAGCGCTCTGCATGCGGCCATATTCCTCCCGCCACAGAATTGCGTAATCCCAGCGGAGGCCGTAATCGAAGGTAAGTTTGCGCGTTACCTTCCAACTGTCCTGGATGTACAACGCATAAGCGTGCGTTCCCAGGCGAGGATGAGCCACCTGCGCGAGCGCCACGTTGTTGGCCACGCCCAGGAAGAAACTGGCATATCCGAATCCGCTGCTGGCGGTATTCGAGAACGGCTGGCCGAATTGCCAGGGGTCCGCGGTTTGTTGTTGCAGGAACCCGAATTGTCCATTGGCGCGGCTGGCGTTTACGCTTTGGATCCCCTCAAACAGCGCCGTAGCACCCAGTTTGTAGGTGTGATTTCCCTTCACCCACGTGGCACTGGCGTTAAACGTCGGCTTCGTATCATACGCCTCCGGCGTCAGACTGAAGGCCACATTGGTGTTGGTAACGGCCGGATATCCACCGCCGCCGTTCCATCCACCGCCCAGCGCGCTGACCATGCCGGCCATATAGGGGAAGTACGACGCATTGAACGGAAGCCCCTGCGGGAACAGAGCAGTCTGGTCGTACTTGAACGACTCTTGAGGATTGGACGTCCGCAGCAGGCCGGCGCCGAAATGCAGGAGCAGCGCGGGTGTCGCGGTGTAGTCCCAGTTGATACGGAGTGTTTGCGACAGGGCGTTCTGCGGCTGTGTAGCTGTGTACGGTTGCGTGAAGCCATTGTTCTGAGGCGAAAAGGTGCGGATCCGCGAGTAGTATCCGGATACTTTCATCCTCTCACTGAGGTTGTGATCGATCTTGATGGAAGGAATTGTGGTGTGCCGGAAATTCGAGTACCCCGGTGCGGTGTAGTTAATCAAGCCCGGCGAATTGGGCTGGGGAATCATATCTTGAATGATCTTCGCAGTGGGGTCCAGCCGGACCAGCGGAATGAGATTGCCGGGGAAAGGATCGCGAACCGGACTGCCGTTCACCAATCTCTGCGTACTCGGGTCGAATATCTGGTTGAGACAAACCATCTGGCCAGCCGGATCCGGACCACCGCACGCGATCGCGGGATTCAGTGCCGCGCTGAAGTCACCGGTCCGCTGCTTCGCCGTAGGCACTACGCCCACCGTATTACTGATAAAGGCGCCCTGCCGGAACTGCTCGAAATTGAAGAAGAAAAAACTGCGGTCGTGGCCGTTGTAAATCTTGGGAAGCCGGATCGGACCACCTAATGTAAAGCCGTAATCGTTTTGCCGCAGCGGGTTGCGGACGTGCTGCCCGGCCTTGTTCGGGTTGGCAGTGATGGCGTCGGTGAACGGTATGCCGGCGTTGAGCGCTTCGTTCACGAAATAGTCATAGGCCGTGCCGTGAAGCTGGTTGGTGCCGGACTTCATCGTGTAGTTGAAGTAGCCGCCGCCGGCTTGTCCATACTCGGCGGCGAAGTTGCTGGTCTGTATCGCCACTTCCTGGATGGCATCCATGCCAGCCTGATTGAGCTGATTCTGCTGCTTGAAAAAGCCGTTGGTGGCGTCCTGGCCTTCGATGTTGATGGATTGCGAGTTGGAAGGCATGCCATTGATGCGCATCACGGCGTCAGTTCCAAAGCGCGCCCCCGGCAAGAGAGCGACCGACGCCAACGGATTTCGGATGTTTCCCAAACTCGTCGCGGTTCCGATGGCCGCGGCGGCGCCAGTCAGCGTCAGGATCGGAAGATCGTCCAGAGTGCTGGTGGCGACGTTATGGCTCACGTCCGTGCTCTCAGTTTTCAGCAAAGGAGCCGCGGCTTCGACAGTGACCGACTCCGACGCGGCGCCCACCTGCAGCGCGGCATCGATACGAAGCGTGCCCGCTACTTCCACCACCAGGCCGGTACGCACATACTTCTTGAACCCGGGCACTGCGACGGACAGTTCATACGTGCCGACGGGCAGCTGACCCAAAGTGTAATTGCCGGTCGCGGATGAAGCACCGTTGTACACGGCGCCGGTCGCCACATTCCTGGCTTCCACGGTGGCATTGGCGATCACGGCCCCGGCCGGATCGGAAATGGTGCCTGTAATTGTTCCGCGATCGCTTTGCGCGAATGCGGTGACAGCGAGTGTGAGCAGACCCAGGACTATCAATGGAACCCGCACGACATACCCCTCCTTCGTGGATTTACAATTCCCCCCGACTCCGAAGGTTCCCCGAACCGACTTTGGAGTGTTAGTGATTCTATATGAGCGGAATCCCGTGGTCAAGGGAAACGCAGCGCGAAACAATGTTTTTGCCGCGATTTTGACGCCCGCCTCGTTCGGCGGGTCGATGGCCCCAATCCCAGATTTCCATTGACGTTTAGATCCAAAAGTTTCAATAATCTTTAAAGATCACGTCATCGCGGCTGGGTGGCCAAAGAATCAGTTGAGGAGGGTCTATGCGTCTACTGACTGTAGTTGCGGTACTGGTATTGTGCGCGGCGGGACTTGGCGCGCAGGCGGTAACCTCGTTGAGCGGAACGGTCACCGATCCGAGCAATTCCGCGGTGCCCAATGCCACGGTAACACTAGTTAACGACGACACGAACGCGCAGCGGTC
Source organism: Terriglobia bacterium (assembly GCA_003175985.1). Classification (GTDB taxonomy): domain Bacteria; phylum Acidobacteriota; class Terriglobia; order Bryobacterales; family Bryobacteraceae; genus PSRJ01. The sequence continues at coordinate 6,006 of PSRJ01000063.1, read as the reverse complement.
CGTCACGGCGGACGTGGAAGGCCGCTATTCTTTTGCGCAGGTACAGCCGGGACGCTACCACGTTACGGCCAAGGCGGCGGGCTTCAACGATGTGATCATCAATGACGTGCGGCTGCTGGTGAATTCGCCCGCGACAGTAGCCATTGTTTTCGAGAAAGTCGGAACGGTGGCGACCACTATCGCAGTAAACAGCGAGGCCATCCAGGTAAACACGGCCGACGCAACTATCGGCAACGCCATCGGGGACAAAGTAATCACGCAACTCCCGTTTGAGGCTCGCAACGTGGTGGGCCTGCTTGCGCTCCAACCTGGCGTGACGTACCTGGGCGAGCCGGATCCCGCTCAACAGAATGATTTCCGCAGCGGTACCGTGAACGGAGGCAAAAGCGACCAGGCGAACGTCACTCTGGACGGTGTGGACGTCAACGACCAGCAGAGCCGGTCCGCCTTTACAAGTGTCCTGCGAGTGACTCTCGATTCGGTTCAGGAGTTCCGCACGATCACCTCGAACTCTACAGCCGATTTCGGCCGGACCTCCGGTGCGCAGGTTTCCCTGGTGACCAAGAGTGGCACGAATGTGGTTCACGGGTCAGCCTACGAATATTTGCGCAACACGGCTACCAGCGCCAATGACTTCTTCGCCAATCAGGCAGGGTTGAAACGCGCCAAACTCAATCGAAACGTCTTCGGTGTTTCGCTCGGCGGGCCATTAAAGAAAAACCGGCTATTTGCATTTGTAAATTACGAAGGCCGTAAGGACCGGAGCGAGACACTCAGCGCGGCCCGCATTGTGCCCACATCCGATTTCCGGAACGGAATTTTCACTTATCAACGCAAGGATGGAAGTATCGGGACGCTGAACCCCGATCAAGTGAGGGCATTGGATCCGGCCGGCATCGGAGAGAACCCTGCAGCACTGGCCATCTTCAAGACGTATCCGCTTCCCAACAGCATTGCCGCGGGCGACTCCTTGAATACGTCCGGGTTCATCTTCAACGCCTCTACTCCGCTGGATTGGAATACCTACATTGCCAAGTTTGATTATGCAGTCGACGGAAACGGCAAGCACACCATTTTTTGGCGGGGTAATTTGCAGAACGACCGGTACGCCAATGGTCTTCCGCAATTTCCGGGCGATCCTCCTTCGCAGGTGCAGCTATCTACCAACAAGGGATATGCGATCGGCTATACGGCCTTAATACGGCCTAACCTGATCAGCAACTTCCATTACGGATTCACGCGCCAGGGCGTGGAAACGACTGGGATACAGTCGGCGGCGGAAGCGCGTTTTCGCGATATCGAAGACAGGGCGCGGCGCACGCAGGGGCTGATCCGCCAGATTCCGCTTCACCAGGTGAGTGAAGATCTTTCCTGGATTCATGGAGGGCACACTGTGGCGGCGGGCGGAGTGATTCGCATCATCCGCAATCACCGGCTCAGCCAGCAAAACTCGTTCAGCGATGCGCTTGCCAATTCCAGTTACCTGCTGGGAAGCGGCAATGGTTTCCTGGCGGCCGACGCGGCGAACACGACGGTCTACAAGCGGCAGTTCACGAATCTTCTGGGAATCATGACGCAGCTCACGCGCCAGGCCAACTATGATCTTCAGGGCAACCTGCTTCCCGAAGGGACGGCGGTGAAGCGTCTCTTCGCCGACGAGGAGTATGAACTGTACCTGCAGGATACATGGAAGGCAACGCGCTCGTTGACGGTGACCGCGGGGCTACGCGTATCCCTGTTGCCGCCGGTGTATGAGGCGCAGGGCTACCAGACCAGCCCGAGCATGTCGCTGGAGGACTGGTACAATCTGCGAGGAAGCCTGGCGGCGCAGGGCAAGCCGCAGTCTTTGGCGCCGCTGGTTTCGTTCGATCTGGCAAGCAAGACGGGCCGCGGGTTATATCCGACTCACCACGATTTTGCCCCGCGCGCCGCGCTGGCCTATGCGCCGCGGGCTGAGAGCGGCCTGAGTAAGTTTCTGTTCGGCGGTCCAAACCGCAGCTCCATTCGTGTCGGCGCCGGCATTTACTATGATGCTTTCGGCCAGAGTGTGATCCGTGATTACGACTCGACGGCTCTTGGTTTTTCCACCAATATCGTGAGCCCCGCGAATGCCAACGCGGCCACTTATCCCCGGTTCTCAGGCACCTATGGCGTACCCTTCACCAGCACCTTCTTTCCGGCAGCCAAGCCCACAAGCACTTTCCCGCAAACCTACGGCGAAGACCCCACCCGGATCACCAACACTTTAGACGACCAGCTCAAAGCACCATACTCGATCAGTCTCGATTTCAGCGTGCAGCGGGAATTGGGACATGGATTCATCGTGCAGGGCGCATACATCGGGCGCCTGTCCCGGCGTTCGCTCATCAAAGACGATCTCGCCATGCCCACCAACCTCAAGGACCCGAAGTCAGGGATGACGTACCGGCAGGCGGCGGGCCAATTGACCGCCATGATCAACAACGGAGTGCCCACTGCCAATGTGACGCCGATCGCCTATTTCGAGAATCTCTGGCCGTCTACAGCCGGCAAAGGACTGAGCGCGACGCAGACGATTTACAACCTCTATAAATCGCAGGGGGGCGACTACACTACGGGGCTCTACGAACTGGACGCCGCCGATGGCAGTCTCTGCTGCAGCATTTTCGGACCCTATGCGATCTTCAACAGCCAATTCGGCTCAGTAGCTGCCCTGCGTTCCCGGGGAACGGGAAGTTATCACGGGATGCAGTGGACGGTGCGCAAGAGGTTCGCCGCAGGCGTGCAGTTTGATTTCAACTACACATTCAGCAAGTCGATCGACCTCGCATCATTGCCCGAGAACCGGGCGACGACACCGGGCTTTACCTCTCAGGTGAACAGCACGTCGATCATCAACTCCTGGTTCACAAACGACATGAAAGCCGTTTCGGATTACGATGTCCAGCACCTGTTGAGCGCATTGTGGGTCGCGGAACTGCCGTTCGGCAAGGGGAAACCGATTGCGGGCAATGCCAACGCAGTGTTGAACCAGTTCATCGGCGGCTGGTCGTTGAACGGTGTGTTTCGGGATTCGAGCGGCTTGCCCATCAGCATACAGGCGGGCGGTGTGTGGCCGACGAACTGGCAAGTGGGCTCCTACGCCATCCAGACGGGAGTCCTGGCTCCGCCCCAAACCACCGCGAACGCGCCGGCACCCACGAAATCGGGAAAACCCGGACCGAACCTCTTCGCCGATCCGGCAGGGGCACTGGGAGCGTACTCCCTACCGTTGGCAGGGGATTCGGGTCAGCGCAACGGTATTCGGGGTGATGGCTTCTTCGGAATCGATCTGGGCGTCGGAAAGCGGTTCAACCTTTTCACATATAAGGATCAGCCGCACACTCTGCAATTCCGCGCGGAATCGTTTAACATCACCAATTCCGTTCGGTTCGATCCCTATACGGCGAATAACAACATTCTGAACCCGGCTCGTTTCGGACAGTATACGGCGACGCTGACCCGGCCGAGAGTGTTCCAGTTCAGCTTAAGATACGAATTCTGAGCGGGTTTGAAGGGCATCCGAGGCGGCTGGACCCGCTGAAAGCGGGCCGGCGGGCAGAATTGCCCGCCCCACAAGACGCAGCAATTCCGATCTCTTATTCGGGCAGCCCGAATGCCACAATGTCCTGACCGGCGGCGATCGCGACGTATTGCTTGTTGTCGAACATGTAAGTCATCGGTGACGCTTTCCACGTCTGATTGGTCGGGAATTGCCAGAGCGGCGCGCCGCTCGCGGCGTCCACGGCCATGAAGGCTCCGCTGTTTTCGCCGAAAAAGACGAGACCTGAGGCGGTGGAAAGGACACCCGCCGAAGCCGTCGCCTGTCCGCTGACTTGGGGCACATCCCAGACAATTTCTCCGGTCTCGATGTTAATCGCCCGCAGCGATTTCTGGAACGTCTCGCCGGGAGCGGGCCGCGCTGCTCCGCCCATGTAGCCTTTACCCGCTTCCCATTCCATTTTGCGCTTCTGAAAAAGATTGCATCGCTCGAGGGCCTGAAAATAATAGAGCCCCGTAGCCGGGTTGAAGGAAGTGGAAAACCAGTTCGTGCCGCCCTGAAATCCGGGGCATACATAAACCGTGCCATCCGCATTTTCCGGCAGGTTGTTGAGAATCGGCTTGCCATCGTTGCCGATCCCGGAAGCCCAGTTCAGCTTCTTCAGGAAGGGTTTCGCGAGCAGCAACTTCCCGCTGGTGCGGTCGAACACGTAGAAGAAGCCATTACGATTGGCCTGCAAGAGCAGCTTGCGGGGCTGCCCTTGCCACGTGGTGTCCACAAGCACGGGAGGTTCCTGCGCATCCCAGTCGTGAATATCGTGCGGTGTGAACTGGTAATACCACTTCAGCTTTCCGGACCTGGCTTCAAGGGCCACGATGGAATCCGTGTACAGGTTGTCGCCGGGGCGGTCATCGCCGTAGAAATCGGGCCCGGGATTGCCTACTGGCCAGTAAATCGTATCGAGCTGGGCATCGTAGGTGCCGGTCATCCACGTGGCTCCGGATGGATGCTCCAGCGCCTTGGCCGGCCAAGTCTCGGAACCCGGCTCGCCGGGCTTGGGCACTGTCCAGAACCGCCAGACCTCTTTTCCAGACGACTGCTCAAAGGCCGCTACAAAACCGCGGACTCCCTCATCGCCGCCTGCGATTCCCGAAATGACCAGGTTCCCGACTACCAGCGGCGCGGAAGTTCCGTTGTAATTCACGCGCCAGTCGGCCATCTCGGTTTCCCACAGGAGCTCTCCATTAAAGCGATTGAGTGCGATCATGTGGGCGCTATCGGTCAGCATGAAGATGCGATCACCGGCCGTGGCCACGCCGCGGTTGAATCCGAGGGCGGCATTGCCCGCCAGGCCTTTGGTGCGCTGCCGCTGGTAATGCCAGATCATGCGGCCGCTGCCGGCATCGAGGGCAAAGCACTCGTTGGCGCTCGAAACATACATGATGCCATCGACCACCACGGGCGTGTTTTCGATGATCGAGACACCGGGCAGCGGAAAAACCCACCTCGGCGCAAGCCGCGCCACGTTGGTCTTATCAATTTGCCTCAGGCTGGTATAGCGATTGCCGCCCGGGTCGCCGTGATACGTGGGCCAGTCAGCCTGGGAAGTCACGACGCGATAACGATCGCCCGCTTTCCGCAGTAGCCGGATTCGTTTATCGTCCGTGCGGAGCTGGAGATCGAGCATGCCTTCGTTCTGCACCTGTCCTTCGAGAGTCTGGCCGTCAGCAGTCTGCACCCGGCGTCGCACCGCAGCCGCCGTGGCATTGCGCGGGATCGGCGTCGCCAGGGTTCGCAGGAATTGGACCAGCTCACTCAGTTCCGCCGCCGGCAGGTCGAAGGCCGGCATGCCGCTCGCGGGTCTTTCCTGGCGAAGGAACGCTGCCAGATCCGCGTCGTTGCGCGTGGTAATCTGCGCCAGGATGTTGGGCCCCGATTCGCCTCCCGCGGCATCGCCGCCGTGGCACCGCGCGCACCGCGTCTCATACCGCTGCCGGCCGGCATCCGGGGTCTGGCCCAGCGCGGCGCTGAGCGTCACCGCACAGCCGATGGCAAAGCGTAGCGTTCGCATCTATGCAAGATATCAATTTCCGGGAAGTGAGCGCACTGCTCTTACGTATGCGTTGAATGCGGGAGATTCGGTGGTGCACATGCCGTCCCAGTAGTATATGGCCCAGCCCCGATCGGGAGATGCCGTATCGCAAGTCCAGATAAACGGCGCGGGCCCGCTCTCAAATACCGGATCGAGGTGCATCACTCCTTTGCGTATCTCCGCGCCGACGCGCACTTCATCGGCGACACCGGCTGCCGGGTTAGTCATTAACGACATGCCTTCCTCCAGCGTGGGAAGGCGCCAGTCGTCAAAACCGGCGTACTTATCCTGGTTGAGCTTTTGCGTGTAGGCCGCCGTTTCTTCGAGGGTCATCACTTCTCCGGAGCCGTCCTTTTGCCACATCAGGCCTGTGGCGTGGTCCGCCACGAGTAAG
>PSRJ01000188.1 GCA_003175985.1 Terriglobia bacterium | reverse complement strand
TCGGCAAACAGCACGGGAAACAATCTCACTGTCAACATTCCTCTGAGCTTCTTCAGCCCGGCATTCAGCGGGCCCAAGACCACCTTCGCGATCGCCTATGACAGCACGCAAAACAGCGGCTGGCAGACTATGGGCACCTGGACGGCACCCTAATCTTTACACAAACACGGCGAGACGCTAAACTGGTTTCCCGATTCGGTGCGCCACTTTACTACTTGCATCTTGTTGCTCCTGGCAGTTGGAGGGTATGCCGCGGCATTTCAGCGCCCCGTCCACAGCCATGCACGCCCTCAGCCCAGTGAACCTCGCGAGCCGGACAACGGCGATGACGATGACGGCGGGGATGATGGAGACGAAGCCTTAACCCGCCAGGGCGAACTGGACTGGTACAACCGCCGGCATCCCGATGGAAGCGCACGAGAGAACGCCATCCAGGAGTTGCGGCGCTTGGCCCCGGTTGCCGCTCAGACCTCTACTCAGTGGACGTCGATCGGTCCTCAACCGATTCAGAATGGCAGCTACGCGTACTCCGGCCGTGTATGGGGTATCGGAGTTGACCCCCGAAATTCGAACGTGGTCTACATTGCTACGGATGGTGGAGGGGTCTGGAAGACCACGGATGGTGGAGTCCACTGGGCGCCGCTCACTGACACTCAGCCGAATATCAATATGCGTGACCTGGCGCTACCGGCGGCGAGCCCGGACACGATCTACGCCGCTACCTGGGGTGGAGGCATCCTGAAATCCACGGATGCAGGCTCCTCATGGTCGATCCTCCACACCGCAACCAGCGACTACGTGACCACAATTAGCGTACATCCTACGAACTCCTCGATTGTGCTGGCTGCCGCCTACTATGTCGCCCGCTCCGCAGATGGCGGTGCCACATGGACCAAGGTCTTACCGCAATATACTACCCAGGTCCTGTTCGATCCCACGAACGGCAACATCGCCTATGCCGCCACGACGCAGAACGGACTGTACCGGTCCACCGATGGTGGCGTTACCTGGGGTCTTCTGGGAGGCCAAGGCCTGCCCTCGGGTCCGTTCAGCTATATCACGGTTACAGTGGCTCCATCCAGTCCGAATATCCTCTATTTCGCGGCCAAGACAAGTACCAATACCGGACTGTTTTTCAAATCCACGGACAGCGGGGCCACCTGGAGCGCTATCGGTTTCCCTCCCAACGACAGCGTGCCCTACTGGGGATGGTCCCTGCGAGTCCATCCCACAAATCCGAGCATTCTCTACGCCGGGTCTCTTCACCTGAGCCGGTCAGTGGATGGCGGAACCACTTGGGCGAATTACGACAACGGAGTCCATGTGGATCATCATGCGCAAGTCTTCTCCGCCGATACCGGCAAGCTCTACATCGGCAATGACGGCGGGGTTTGGAGTACCACCAGCCCCACGGGGCCTACCGCATCCTGGACCAATCTGAACAATACGCTTTCCACCATCATGTTCTACCCCGGAATCTCCATCAATCCATCCGACGTGAACAAAGCCTTCGGGGGCACCCAGGATAACGGCACTCTGCAATATCAAGGTACACCTGCTTGGAAAACGGTGACCTGCGGCGATGGCGGCTTCACTGCTATCGACTTCGTCAATCCTCAAAATGTCTATACGGATTGCCAGAATATTTACATTCTCGCGTCCCATGATGGCGGAAACACCTTCCTTACTGCGATGAACGGGATCAATCAAACAGATACCAGCGTCTTCATTCCGCCCCTTATCATGGATCCTTCGCAATCACAGACGCTGTATTTCGGAAGTTACCGCCTATATCAGACCACCAATGGAGCGGCTTTATGGACTGCAATCTCGCCGGACATCAGCAATTCCCAAGGCATTGACACCATTGCGGTCGCACCGTCGGATAGCAACACGGTTTACACGGGGTCTTACGGGCCTTACGCGTACGTCACGCGCAATGCCCTTTCTGGGGCGCCTACTTGGACGCGGTGCTCTCCTTCGGCTACGCCTTCGAGTATCGCCCAAATCACCGTGGATCTACAGAACCCCTTGATCGCCTGGGCTGCTACGTATGGCAACCCGGCAGGTACCGTCTACAAGACCACGGACGGCTGCGCCACGTGGACCAACATGAGTGCCAACCTGCCCCGGATTTCAACTAGCGACATTATTTTAGACCCGGACATCCCCAATACGATTTACGTTGGGACCGATATTGGTGTCTACCGAAGCGTCGACGGTGGGCAGAGTTGGCTCCCGTTGGGAACGGGGTTGCCCTATGTCATCGTTCACTCTCTGAAACTCCATCGCCCATCACGCACTCTGCGAGCCGGGACGTATGGCCGTGGAATGTGGGATCTGCCCGTGCCCGCATCGGGCCAGGTCCCGGTGACCATCACCTCCACAACTCCCGGCGCGGCCTTCTCACTGGAGGACAATACCGTCTTTCAGGCGCCCGTCACTTTCTACTGGTATACGGGCGCGCAACATACGATTACGTGGCTGAGCACCGGTCCCGGCGCCCGCTATGTGTTTACACAGTGGTCCGATGGTTCAACTGCCAACCCACGTACTATTACGGTTCCGGCGAACGCAGCCACTTACACCGCAACCGTGAGTGTTCAATTCCTTCTTACAACCATAGCGTCACCTGCCGGGGCGGGCACGTTTACCTTCAATCCCCCCTCGGCCGATGGGTACTATAACGCCGGAACCTCCGTTCAGATCAATGCGACCGCCGCGGCGGGATACGGATTTTGGTACTTGAGTGGAGATTTGAGCGGAGGCCTTCCCCAATCGATCACAATGAACGCTCCTCACACGGTGACAGCCAATTTCTACTGTGCCTATTCCTTTCCTTATCTCCCATACACTTCGCTTGGGCCAGCTTCTACTACAGGCTTTTTCAAGGTTCAAGTTGGCTCTACCTGTTCCTGGAATCTCAGCCCCAACGCCAGTTGGTTCACCATCACATCTTCCACCAACGGAACGGGCCCGGCGATCGTCGCCTATTCCGTCGCAGCAAACAGCGGTTCGAGCCGGTCCACTACGATCACCATCAGCGAGGACGGCGGTTATACCTATTCCCCAACGATCTCCCAGGATGCCGCCGGCACGGGACGGCCTTCGATCATTTCCATGCAGCCAAACACCGGTACGGGGTTGGCCCAACTTTTCACGTATCAGTTTCAGGACCCTACCGGCTATTCCAAAATCTCTTATCTGTATCTCAATTTCGAGACCACCCCCTATACGAGTCCCGCTTGTGACACCTTTATCTCAGTCGGTAACACTTCTTATCTCTATCTCTTGAACGATGCCGGGAATTCTTACCTTGGCCCCGTGGTCATTCCCAGCGCTAACATTTTGCAGAATAGCCAGTGCACTCTGGATGCCAGCAAATCCTCCCTTTCGGGCAGCGGCGCAATGCTGACCGCGACCCTTGCCGTTACGTTTAAGACCGGTTTTTCCGGCAACAAATCTGCCACTGCATCAGCCTACGATTCGACGAGCGGTTTAAGTTCGTTTGGGCAGATGGCAGGCACATGGATCATACCTAACTCGACTGCACCTACAGTGGTTTCCACTGTACCCGCATCAGGTTCGGGCTCTTCTCAGACTTTCGCACTGACGGCAGCCGATCCGTATGGCGCAGCCGTAATCGGCACAATCTCTTTCCTGGTGAATACCGGCATCAATGGCGCCAACGCCTGCTGGATCCTTTTCAATCGTGCGGCCAATACTCTGCAATTGGCCAATGATGGCGGCACGGGCTTCTCCGCGCCTGTGGGAGTCGGCAGTGCCGCCTCCCTGTCGAACAGTCAGTGCACATTGAATGCGGCAATGGCGTCCGTCGCGACGGCCGGCAATAATGTCACGGTTAACGTTCCTCTCAGCTTTGCTTTCGCGTTCGGCGGTACGAAGAGTACGTTCCTGATCGCCTTCGACACTGGGGGCTTGAGTAGTGGATGGCAGGCGGCCGGTTCGTGGACCGTGCCGGCTTCAGGACCACCTGCAGTGCTTGCTACGCTACCGGCCGGGGGCTCTGGCGTATTTCAGAAGTTTGCCGTAACGGTGGCAGACGGCGGTGGAGCCGGCGCCATCACCATTGTTTCGTTGCTCCTCAACAACGGTCTCAACGGAGCCAACGGGTGTTGGTTGTTGTTCAATCGAGCTGCAAACACGCTGCAACTGGCCAATGATACTGCCACTGGTTTCTCGGCCCCCATCACGGTCGGCACGGCCGCAACCGTATCGAATTCGCAATGTGCGGTGAATGCGGGTGGTGCTTCAGTTACCAGCAGCGGGACAAATCTGACGGTTAACGTGCCGATCAGCTTTGCTTTCAGCTTCGCGGGTGTGAAGAGCAGTTTCGCGATTGTCTACGACCCCGCGCAGAACAGCGGCTGGCTGGGTACGGGTTCCTGGACAGTGCCTGCCTCTGGTGCACCTGCGGCCGTTTCTATGGTCCCAGGTGCCGGTACAGGCTTGTTCCAGAACTTTGCCGTCGCGGTAGCAGACGGGGCTGGGGCTGGCGCCATCACCACGGTCTCAATTCTGCTCAATAACGGTCTCAACGGGGCCAGTGGCTGCTGGTTGCTGTTCAATCGAGCCACCAACAGTCTGCAACTGGCCAATGATGCGGCCACTGGTTTTTCGGCCCCCATCACAATTGGGACTGCGGCATCGACGGCGAATTCCCAGTGCACGGTGAATGCGGGTGGTGCTTCCGTGAGCAGCAATGGCACGAATCTGACGGTGATTGTGCCGATCAGTTTTGCTTTCAGCTTCGCGGGGGTGAAGAGTAGTTTCGTGATTGTCTACGACCCCGCGCAGAACAGCGGCTGGCAGGGTACTGGCACTTGGACCGTGCCGGCTTCAGGGCCGCCGGCCGTGGTTTCCGCAGTACCGGGTGCAGGAGCGGGCTCGTTCCTGAATCTTGCCGTCACCGTTGCCGATGGCAGTGGTCCCAACGCCATTACCAATATCTCGATTCTGCTCAATAACGGTCTCAGCGGCGCCAACGGCTGTTGGGTGCTGTTCAATCGCCCAGCTAACTCGCTGCAATTGGCCAATGATGCCGCCACAGGTTTTTCGGCCCCGATCACCATCGGGAGTACAGCATCGATGGCCAATTCGCAGTGCACGGTGAATGCGGGTGGTGCTTCCGTGAGCAGCAGTGGGACAGGTCTGACCGTGAACCTGCCGCTCAGCTTTGCTTTCAGCTTCGCCGGGGCGAAGAGCAGTTTTGTGATTGTCTATGACGCCACACTGAATAGCGGCTGGCAAGGTACCGGCACGTGGACAGTACCGGCTTCGGGGCCGCCCGCGATCGTTTCCACGGTTCCGGGCGCCGGTTCAGGCGCGTTCCAGAAGTTCGCGGTCACGGTCGCAGATGGGGGAGGCACTGGCGCCATCACTAATGTCTCAATTCTGCTTAATAATGGTCTCAACGGAGCCAATGGCTGCTGGTTGCTGTTCAATCGCGCCGCCAATACCCTGCAACTGGCCAATGATGCCGCCACTAGCTTTTCCGCCCCCATCACCATCGGGGCGGCCGCGTCGATGGCCAATTCGCAGTGCACGCTGAATGCGGGCGGTGCTTCCGTGAGCAGCAACGGAACGAATCTGACTGTGACCGTCCCGCTCAGCTTTGCTTTTGGCTTTGCTGGCGTGAAGAGCAGCTTCGTGATAGCCTATGACGCCGCTCAGAACACCGGCTGGCAAAGTACAGGTTCCTGGACGGTGCCTGCCTCAGGGCCCCCCGCCGTGGTTTCCACTGTTCCGCCCGCCGGCGCCGCTTCCGTTCAGAGTTTTTCCGTCACCGTAGCCGATGGCGCCGGTCCTACTACAATCAATAACGCCTCGTTGCTGATTAACACCGGTATCAGCGGCAGCTCGGCGTGCTGGGTTTTGTACATTCGCGCCAGCAATACCCTGCAACTGGCGAATGATGCCGGCACCGGCTTTTCGCCGCCCGTGGCAGCCGGTACGGCCTCCACGCTGTCCAACAGTCAGTGCACTCTCAGCGCGGCTTCGGCCTTTATCAGCGCCACTGGCAACACGCTCACGATCAACATCCCCCTCAGCTTCAGCTTTGCTTTCAACGGCACGAAGAACCTTTACGTTCTGGCGACGGACAACGCCTCCCAGAACAGCGGCTGGGTCCAAACCGGCTCCTGGACAGTGCCCGCCTCCGGCCCGCCCGCTGTGGTCGCCACCACCCCGGCTTCGGGGTCCGGCGCCTCTCAGATCTTTGC
>PSRJ01000345.1 GCA_003175985.1 Terriglobia bacterium | reverse complement strand
TCGGCAAACAGCACGGGAAACAATCTCACTGTCAACATTCCTCTGAGCTTCTTCAGCCCGGCATTCAGCGGGCCTAAGAGCACTTTCGCGATCGCCTATGACAGCACGCAAAACAGCGGCTGGCAGACCACAGGCGCGTGGACGGTACCGTAGATCTCGCCGGGCACGGATTCCCGCGCTGTTATAGTTAATTACTGTGCGGCTGAAACGTCTTGCCCGTGTCGCCTTTCAGCGCGCCGGCGGGCTCCACATCGCGCGCACGCTCCATCGCGATCGTCTTCGGATTTTGATGTATCACCGCTTTCCCAGCGCCCAGGGCCTGGAGGCGCAGTGCCGCCATTTGCGCGATTGCTACCAGCCGTTAGCCCTCACCGAAGCCGCCGATTCCTTGAAAAGCGGCCGGCCGCTGCCGCCGAATTCGGTCGCAGTCACCATCGACGACGGCCATCGCGATTTTCTCGAGATCGCACACCCGGTATTTTCCAAATACCGGATTCCGGTCACGGTCTACCTGGTGACTGGCTTCGTTGACGGCACTCTCTGGCTCTGGGCAGATCAGGTCCGGTATGCGTTTCAACACACGCGCCTGCCGCATTTCCGGCAGTTCACTCTGGCTTCCAAAGAGCAGCGCACGCGGGCGGCAGGCGAAACCTGCGAAGCCCTCAAATTGTTAGCGAACGCGGACCGCCTCGCTGAGCTCGCGCAAATGCCCCAGTTGCTCGAGGTTGAAATTCCGTCGAAGCCGCCTCCCGGCTGCGAGCCGCTCACCTGGGACGAAGTCCGCGCCCTTGCGCGCACCAGCGTCGAGTTCGGTGCGCACACTCAAACCCATCCGGTCTTGTCGCGCGTATCGTCCGCCCCAGAACTCGACTATGAAATCGCCGGCTCGAAGCGCCGCATTGAGGAAATGCTGGGCGTGCCGGTGCGCCACTTCTGTTACCCCAACGGTTCCAACCGGGATATCAATCCGGAGGCGGTCGCGGCGGTCCGCAGCGCCGGATGCCTGACTGCCGTAACGACGGAATCCGGCCTCAACTCTCCGGGTGATGACCTGTTCCGGCTGCGCCGGATCGGTGTGGATCCGGCTTACGATCCGGACTACTTTCAGGCGTGCGCGGCCGCTTTTCGCGTGTAGACAGGCGCCAGGCCGTAAAGATTCAGCACCTGCGCCACGTTCTGTCTGTGGTCGAATCGTTCTTGAACCGCCTGCCGGGCCGCTCGGCCCATTCGTTCCCGCAGCGGGCGATCGGCTAAAAGACGCAGCAGGCTATCCGCAATGGCGTGCACATCGCCGCGCTCGACAAGATAGCCGCTTCTTCCGTCTTCGATGATCTCCGGAATGCCGCCCACCCGCGTACCGACCACCGGGCGATTCGATGCCATCGCCTCGGCGATCACATATCCGAAAACTTCTTCCCATCGGGAGACCTGGCAGGCGACATCCGCGGCTGCGTATAGACCTTCCGCCAGCGGGTCCTGCACCACGCCGGTGAACGTCACATGCTCGTTCAGGCCGTATTCCCAAGCCTTTCGCTTGTACTCACCGGCATGAGATCCGCTGCCTGCCAGCACGAAATGGGCGCGGGGCTCCCGCTCTACGACAATCCGGGCGGCCTCAAGCAGATCGCCGATTCCCTTCTCGGGAATCAACCAGCTTACCTGGGCGACCACCAGTCGATCGTCGGGGATGCCGTATTTGCGGCGGAAAGCCCAGCCCTGGCGCAGTCCTTCGGCCGCGCGCGTAAGATCCACGCTGTTATAAATCCTGGTGAAGCGCTCTTCGGGAAGCAGATCCATGGCGGTGAAGCAGCGGTAGCCATAGTCGCTGACGCAGATTACCCTGGTGACCGGATGGTTGATGCCGCGCATGAGCACACGCTTCCAGGCGGGCCGGCGCGCGGGAACGTATCCCTCTGGCCGCGAGGCCTGATCGGTGAAGAACACCTGTTCCACGCCGCGCATGCGCGCCAGCCAGGGATAGACACTTAAGAAACCCGTGAAGTAGAGATGCAGGATCTCGGGGCGATAGTGCTTCAGAACGGCATCCAACTGCCGCATTGCCTTCCAACCGATCTTCCAGGAATCTTCGATCACCTCCAACGTGACGTTCGGCCCCTGCAGGAAACGGCGCACCGGCTCGGGAGGCTCCGCCAGGAAGCATAGGACGCTGTGGCAGCCGCGTTCCTCTAATTGCCCGGAGATTTCACGGGCATAGACCTCGCCGGCGCCGATCCGGTAAGGATCGATGCCGAATACCGAGACGACGGTTTTAGCGCGTGCCGGCGATTGTGGTAACCGCAAAGGTCTCCTTCTCGGCGGGCGTGCATCGCCGTTCCAGGCAGCATCCGGCCTCCCACCAGCGCGGCCGATCCTCCCAGATCTGCCGGATGGGCGTCTGGAAGATGTTGCCTATCGGCGGCATCCCATAGCAGGAGAGGACATCGCCATTTGGCAGAATCTGCAGGTTGGTGAGGGCGGCGCAGACGGCGCGCCGCTCGTGCGCACTGTGCGACTGGATCGCGACGCGCGCCGCATCCGGGTTGCGGAAATACGGCTTCATCGCCTCCAGTTGTGCGTAGCTGTTTGCAATCGGAAGTCCGGCGCGTTTGCACGCCATCAGCCGATCGATCGCGGCGACGGCCTTCGCTGAATCTTTAGGCCAATTGGCGCTGTGCTCAAACCAGCGCGGATCTTCCGGCGTGTTGTAGTTCTGCTCGATCGCCTGATAGAAAACGTGCATGCCATCCTGCCGGGCATATTCGGCGACCCGATGGACCTCCTCCAGGTTCTGGTTCATGATCACCGTCTTCAGCCGCACTGCGAATTTGAGGCGATGCTCCCGGCGAACGCGCTGCAACGTCTCGATCGTCCGGGTAGTCTTTTCAAAGAACTGCGGCCGTCCGCGAATAACGGTATGGGTTTCGCCTATGCCGTCCAAGGAGACCGTGATCCGTGAAGGACACGCTAAGGCCAATTGCTCGATGCGGGTTTGATCGTCCCAATAGCCATGGGTCAGCACCTCCGTGAAGAGGCCCAGGGATGAGGCGTGCGCCACCAGATCGACTGTATAGGGGCGCAGCAGAGCTTCGCCGCCGCTGAAAAACACCGGCGCCGCAAGCCCCAGCCAGCGGCGTAGATCGCTGAGCACCGTCTTGAGTTGCTCCGGGGCGGGACCTTCTTCGCGGCCCTTGTTTTTCCAGATATCGCAATGAACACACCGGGCGTTGCACAGATTGGTCATCATGAACCCGATGTCCGTCGGCCGGCAGAGGTGGGCCCAGCGCCCTCCGGCAAATGTCCGCAAGCGGTAGTGGAGTCCCTGGTAAAGCCGCAGACGAAAATTGCCGGGCATGGTGCCGATTCTTACCAGAATAGCAGAAATCTTGTTGATTTCAATACAACTTAGGTGAGATAGGGGTACTGGGGGTCATACAGATAGGCAGCATCGCTTTCGATGAGATTCACCTCCAGCGGAAGATGGGGAAGCAGCAGTTTGCCGGGATCGAGCAGAAAAACCGGCTGCGTGGAGCGAAGGCGAAATCCGTTCCGGCGAATGGCTTGCGCCGCTAGAGGGGTGGTGGCTGCCGCGATCAATTCACAACCCTCCCGGTCGCCCAGCGCCATCTTCAAAGCCAAGCCGTAGCCCGCCTGCCAAGCATCGGGAGCGGCGGAGTGTAGGCGAAAATCCGCAATCCGGCTTACACCGGCGACGCGGGAAATCACAAACCACCCACGCGGGACGCCTTTCTCGCGGATCACGTACGCGGACATTTTTGCGCCCGGACAGCGCAGGAAATAGTTCATCAACTCCGGCGTTCGCTGCGTTGTAGGATGTGGCGTAACTGCCTGCAGCAAAGGGATATGGCCGGAATCGAAGGCGGGGAGCGGGGTGCACGTCCAGTGCGCTGGTATGGAAGCGGCCGGCAGCCGGCTCAGCAAAGTGTTTCGCGCGAGCCGTAAGGGCGCCTTCCAGCCGCGGCGTGCCGGATCGTTACGGGACTGCCGCCACGGCCGCATCACACGCGCAAAGAGCGAAAGCTCTCCCGCCGCCTGGTAGCCTAATTTGGGAAGGATGGTTTGGGTATCCTGGCTGCCGCCTATTGCCCAAAGTACTTGAAATAGAGAGCTTAGTTTTCGCAGGAGAAATACCCCGGCGCCCGGCGATAGCCTCAAGGCAGCCCAATCGATGAGATAACTGCCCGTGATTTCCCGGTTCTCCGCCCGATAGGTCACCGGGCAGAGACATGCGTGCGCGGCGATACGACCCCCTTCCATCCACGCATAACTGCGGGACCCGTTCCAATCAGGCCGTGGATCGTCATACTTCCACTGCATGAGCGCCGGTTGGACGAAGGGAGCGGTTCTTGGAAGCTGGAAAGCGCCAGTAAGGAAATCGGCCAACTCCTCCCGGTGGGAGGGTGAAAGAACCGCTAGCGGCAAGTTCCATGATGCGCATCCGCGTGCAGGTTGCGCAACTTATGCCGGGTTTGGTCACAGAAAATCGCGGTCTTTTTGACTTTTGAATTCAGAACCATTGCGGACAAGGGCCACTAGTTAGTGCCCTCGATAGGGTACACGGGAACTAGAGAGAATTCATGCGATTTGGAAAAATTGAGGTGGGTTGTGCATTGCTGGCGGTCTCGATGGCTCAATCGTTTGCGCAAACGCGAGTCGATCTGCAGACGCAGGCCAAGAACGTGGATTTTTCCGGGGCTGCTTCCACGAAGCCGTCAAAGACCGGGACCACGCTTCCACCCACCTGCTCGGTAGGAGAGATGTTTTTCAAGACGGACGCCCAGCCGGGGCAGAACCAGTATGCGTGCACGGCCATGAACGTCTGGACGGCGTTGGCCGGCGGCGTAACCACCGTCTTCGGCCGTGCAGGATCGATCGCAGCGGCCGGCGGCGACTATACAGCAGCACAAGTTACCAATGCAGTGGATAGAACCGCATCGAATACGTACCTGGCCGGCGCCCGGCAAACGTTTGCGCCCGGCACCAACTCTTCGGGGCTGCGCCTTACGCCGGGCGCACTGCCATCCGCACCCCAGGCCGGGGATCTGGCCATAGACGCAAACGACAGCAACCATCCCAAAATGTTTGACGGAAGCACGTGGGTTGGAATGGCTACGGTGCCCAATTACTCCACCACCTTCACCTCTGCCACTGCTGTGACCGTACCCGGAACGACGCATAAGCTGGGGACGGCGAACCTGGTGGCGGAAGTTTATGACAACCGCACGCCGGCATGGCATGTCGAGCCGGACTATATCCTGATTGACCCCGCGACCTACAACGTCACCGTGTATTTCACGGCTCCGCAAAGCGGGCGTGTTGTGCTCAGCGCGGCGGGCGGTGGCGGAGCGGGAGGCGGCGCCGGAATGGCCTCCCAACTTGGCGACTATGGCGTCTCGCGTTATAGCGATACGGTTCTGGTGCTGGGAGGAAATTGCAGCCCGTCGACGCCGTGCAACGTACGGATCGGCGGGACAGTGTATAGCATGACGGGGTCCTCCCAGGTCAACCTGGCGGGCGGGACGGGGACCGCTTACATTTATCTGGATTTTTCGGGCAACCTTAATGTGGGGCACAATCTGACTCTGAGTTGTTCGGGCGGTTGCACGGCGATTTCCGGGATCACTGCCTTCCCGGTCAACTCAATACCGTTATTCACTTGGTCTGCCACGAGCAACACCTGGGATTCCGCCGGTGTGGATCGAAGAGCGTTTCTCAGCGCCAAGGCGCTGATTGCGGGTTCCGGAATCGTAACCGTGGAAACCGGGCCGCAGACTTTGATTGCAGTGGACTCGGCTACGATTCCGAGCTATCTCTCCTCCAGCGCTGCGCTTGATTTTGCCAGCATTGCTTCCGCGGGGTGCAGCGAATTGACGCTGCCGGTCCCGGGCGCGACGGCCGGCGATGGCGTGGTGCCGGGGTGGCCGGCCGGACTGGAGGCAGGTCTCATCGGAACGATGCGCGTGAGCGCGGCCAACACTGTTGCTGTCCGGCTGTGCAATCTTTCGGGAACTCCCCTGGACCCAGCCAGCGCCACGTTCAAGGCTACCATTGTAAAGACCTTCTGAGCTTCATGAAAACGCCACTGACTGCGCTGTTCCTCCTGATCGCTCCCGCCTATGGTGCGATTTCGAATGTAAAGGTCGCGGGCACGACGTCGACTCAGGCCGTAATTTCCTACACTGCCCCGGATAATAATCCCTGCATGATCGAAATCAGCGAATCGTCCGGGTATACGCCGCTGGTGCACGACGTCGATACGGTCTTGTTCCCGGGCGCGAATTCCGACAACCGTCCGGGGAATATCTCGATCGGAAGGACGCGGATCTTCGTTGCGGGGAAACGGGCGGCCGAGATCGCCGCCGACATTTGGCGCTATTCACGGGCGCTACAAGCATTCACG
The DNA here is from genome assembly GCA_003175985.1 of Terriglobia bacterium. GTDB lineage: Bacteria > Acidobacteriota > Terriglobia > Bryobacterales > Bryobacteraceae > PSRJ01. The sequence goes on along the minus strand of PSRJ01000345.1, from coordinate 40,769 downwards.
CCGCACTATTTCCGGGTCACGTGCGGCGCGGACCAGGCAGCGGGGACCTTTACTACTACGAACATTCCGCTCGGCAATACTTTCCCCGAAGTCGCGCCGGTGGACCCGGCACATCCGGGAGAATACGCCTGGCCGTACATGCCCTGGGCTTCAGCCAATCCCAGCATGATCGATCCGCAAACCGGAATTCTGTTTAAGCCTCTTACCAAACCCAGGCGCTCTTACATCGCCCTGGGTCCCAGCGGCTTCGGAAACGCCCGGGACATCGGCGGGCTGGGAGAGTGGGCGAACCCGGCCTACGCGCTATCAAACAACGCAGGCCAGGCTGCCGTTTACTCGGGAACGCAGCGGAGCTGGTTGTGGCTCCAGACGAGCAATTTCCAAACACCGTATGGCGGCGGGGCCGACTGGTCGGATGACGGCTACTCGGTCAATTATTTCGAGCCGCAATTCAAAGTCTGGTCGAGCGACGGCCAGGCGGAAGTCTGTCTTACAGCGGATGGCGTAAGCTGCCGGTCGGCTATCCGGACGATTTCCGTTCCCACCAGCGAGCCGACGTCACCACAGAACGTGGGAGACACGAATTCCCCGATGGTGTATTGGAACGATGCCTTGCATATCGTCAGCAAGCCGAACATGGTGCGGCGAAGCGGCACGGTCAACATCGACACCAGCGGAAACGCGACATGGACTGGCGGGGACGTGTTCAACCCGAATTGGACTGCCGGCAGCCGGCTGACGATTGCGAATTCGGATTGCGCGATCAGCTCTGTAACCAATGATGTCAGCCTGAAAGTGACGCTCTCCAGTTGCCCGGGGCTTAGCGTGCCCGCCACCGGCGTTTCCTACCTTTCGGATAATTTCGGCGTTCTGATTCGTGCTCACTCCGCCAGCGCTTCCGTTTCTGTGAAAGCGGCACGATGGGTATCGGAAGAATCCACGGATACCGGATGGGTGGCCGGCGATATGCCGGTACTGTGCTCGGACGCGCTGGTGCCCGATAACAGTGTGCCGCCGCAATCAGGTTTTCACTGCTCGATTGGCGGGTTGGTGTGGATCAACCCGGCAACCGGGGAAACGCGGAACCTGGGCGACGCAACACGCCCCCCCGGCGGCAGCTACGGCGGCGATCAGGTTCCTTCCGGCACGCCCTGTCTGGCGGACGGGAGCCCGTTCGCTGCCGATGGCAATACCGAGTACTGCCTGGCCAATCTTGGCACCGGGCCGATTCTGATGAAGGGCGTCTATAGCGGCAACAACCAGGACATTGGCCCTTACGCCTACGGACTCCAGGCTTCCCCGATGAATTGGAGCAACCTGACGCCGATCGCGCAGCACAAGGGACTCCTCGACCTGCTGCACAATTTCGATGCCACTTTCGACAAGACACTCTTTGCTAATTGCTACGAGCGGGGTTTAACAGGAGATCGAACTAAGGTCGTTGGCGATTGCCGCCGGGATGCGCAACAGGATGTGATTGCCTGGCTGTGGATTTTCGATCCGTCCACGGCATCGATCGTGGCCGCCTGGCCTACGTGGAAAATGCCGGCTGCGCGCTGGTGCAAGATCCACAGTTATGCGCAAGTGGTTTCATCTCCCTCCTGGGCCGCCGTGGAATTCTCTTCGAATGCCACCAACGCGAACCATGGCGGGACGTACGGTGGACAGGGGATGTGGACCACGACACTCACCAGCGGAGCGCTTTCCCAAACAGCGGCCATCGCTTCGGGCGCACCCATCCCCGGGTTCGCAGGCCTGAGCTGTCCGGCCGGGTATGCGGGATGCGATGTGGTTACTGTGGCGGGTGAGCCGTGCGATTTCGATCCAGCTGCTAATGAACCGCGCAATTGCCCATATAACAGCTCGGCGACCTACCTGCAGGATGCGATCGCAGGAGACATTCTGGAATTCGATACCGGAACGAACGGGCAACAGGAAGCCGTGCAATTGTTGGGGAAGTCCGGGAACACCTGGGCCATCCTGCGCGGATACTGGGTAAAATACAACTTCCTGACTGAAGCGCATGCGGCCAACAGCAAATTGCAGGCGCAGTGCGGCGTAGGGCCGGTAGACACGACGCTGTGGAATTTCGTGGCGGACTCCCACGGGCAGGATGTTACAGCCTCAACGGTGATTCCGGATGGACATGGCTTCAGCCATGGGGCATATACTGCTACGATCGGCGCCGGCGTGGCCGATTGGCGGGATTGCCCCGCGGGCTCGAACGGCATTTGTTCCTCGATTAAGAAGGGCGTGGACGTGGCGAGCTATGCCAATCGAGGTGCCAGCAGCACACCTCTTACCACTCCGCTATTTGCCGGCAAGCAGGGCTTGAACAGTTCGAGTCTGGTGGAAGCGTATCTGGCTCCGGGACCGTCGTTCCCGCAGCCGGGGACAGCGGGCGACTACGTGATTGCAGCGCGGCCGCTCGAATCCGACGGCGGCTGGAACACGGTCACTCCGGTCAGCGGGCAGCTCTATAAAGTCTCGGTGAACTATAATCCGCCGCAAGTCAAAACGCTCGCCACGCTGGCCATGTGCGGAATGCACCCGCTGTCAGACGTGAGCGGGCCGGGCTCCACAATCGGCACGGGCGCCCCGGCTTCGTACACCTACTGCATCGCGAATGCGGGCGGGGAATGCCAGCCAGGCTCCCAGCCCGGCAACGTGTTCGTGAACTGCCCCAACTATTACGGCAAGAACCAGGGTTGTGCCGGCAACGAAGACGACCGGGGCATCTGCATCGGTGCGAATGCCATGCAGGCGCATAAGATCAGCCAGACCAGCACTACCATCCGGGCGGCCAACGGATCGGATACACGCGCTCTCACATCCGCGTTCCACCCGTACCGGGTAGGCCCGTCATATTGGAATGCCCGCGTATTGCCGGATGGATCGTGGGCCATTGTCCGGGCGCCCTTCTTTAACGCGACGCGGCCGGAAGTGTTTCTGGCAAAACTGCCTCCCATGCCGGCGCCGGATTCCGTGGCGAGAAACACCTTCGTTCCAATCCGGGTGACGCTCACGCCTCCGGCCGGACTGGCGGTGAACAATGCCATCGTCGAATTTGGCTATGCGGAGAACGGGCAGGCAACGGACTTCTACTGCACGACGCGGCGCGAAAGCTGCGTTGCCGCGGCCGCGGCGATCAACGAAGCGGCGCCATTCGCATTTGCGGGCGAGAACCCCGCGGGAGTTCCTTGCGGGGCAAGCTGCACGATTCAAATCCCGGCCATTCCGCAGCGGATCGTGTATTACCGCGTAAAATATCGCAGCGCATCCAACCAGGTGCTCGCAACCGGAAGCCCGCAGGCCGCCGCCGCCCCGTAATCACCAAAGCCTAGCGACGGTGGCGGCAAACGTCTTACGGAGCTGCATGCTCCCGAGCGTCCGCGGGAAGTTTGCCTCCGTGCCAGCGGGCACTGCCATGTAAACGGGCGTTGCCGGGAAATCGGCCTGAATCTGCGGCCGGATGCTCTCCCATTCCGCATCGTTCCGCACCATGCGGATTACTCGGCGGTTGGAGTAATAAACCGACACAAGCGATTCGATGGGAGAAACCACCACGGCGCCTGCAGGAATCAAGCGTTCCAACTCCCATCCGAAAACGGCTTCACACGGTTCACCCAGGGGCTCGCAATCCGGTCCGGTCACGTGCGCCGGGAGAGTGTAGCCGGTGCGCGCCGCCAGGGCCGCTTTGAGCGAGCGGGCACTGGGCACAATCATGATGCCGGGAACCAGAAGCACTACGGCAATGGCGCGGAGGCGCAGCACGCTATCCTTCCAGGCGAGCAATCGCTCCAACAACTCGGCGCCTGCCCAGCCCAGCGCCATCGCCGTCACAGGAGCGGCCAACAGCACTTCGTAATCGTGGATCGCCACATGATTCGACATCCCGGCGGACCATAGGAACGCCATGGCTGCCATAGCGAAAAACGGCGTCAGCCAGGGGGTCTTGATGTGGGTGCGGACGCGTACCAGGAGTTCGCTGAAGGTCCAAACCAAGGCCAGAGTGCCGAGCCCCCCGAGCATCTCCAGGTAATGATCGAGGACCAGCATGATGCGCCGCGCGAGTCCTAATTGCGGCTCAATAGAGTTGCGTGTCAGAATCTCGCTCGCGTGTATTGTGCCGACACCCATCCGGAACGCCACCACTTCAAACAACTCCACGAATCTTCCGGGATACCTCAGGGCATAGACAACCACCACCAGAATCGAGGCCAGCACGGATGCGGCCAATAGCTTGCCCGCCGTGCGCCGCAGTGGTTTGTCGCCCGTCACATAGGCGGCGCCAAGCAGTCCTACGGCTGCCAACAGCGGCTCCCAACTGGTTACGGTCGCAAGTACCATGAAAACCACGGCCCCGCGGTCGCGGCCTTTCGCCGCTGCCACCAGTGCCAATAACAAGAACGTGAGCGCCAGGTGAAGGTGCAGGACCAGGTGTCCGTAGCCGACAACCAGCGGGAGAGTGAGCCAGGCAAAAGCCGCGATGAGTGCCGCAGCAGGAGACATCGTGAGGCGAGTCAGAACATACACTAGCGCAGTATTGGCTATCAGAATGACCAGCATCAACGCGTGCGCGCTCGTCTCCGAAATCCCAAACACATCGAACACCCAACTGAGCAGAATGGGGAACAGTGGCGGCCAGTGTATGTAAGCATCGGGCCGGAGACCCAGCGGCGGATTGTTATGCACCGGCACCAGACCCAGTTTGAGAATGCCGTCTCGCGTGAATGATCGCGCCATGGTGGCGAAATCGGCGCTGATCCAGCCATGACGGTAGATGTAGGGCTGCGATGCGGACAGAAACGCCGTGCCCAGGGTAAGGACTACTGCCACCAGCAGCCACGCCGCCATTACATACGTGCAGAAGCGGCGGCTCATGCTAGCGGCCCGCGACGGGCAAGGTGGGAGCGAAGATCATTTGCAGCGCGGGGACGTCCACCCAAAGGAACAATCCCATACCCACTGCGCACAGCACCACGGCGACCACCAGCATTGGCTCGCGATGCAGTTTTTCCGGATGCTGCACGGGGCTGTTTTTCTTGAATGCTATCAGGAAGTATACCGTCATGACCCAGGCAATCAACGGAAAGGTCAGGACCAGTTCCATGCGGTACCGGATCAGGAATGCGCCGAAGAAGAGCATGGATGTCGCCGCATAAAAGACCACCGACACTAGCAGGTTGCGCTCGGAGTAAAAGCGGAAGGAGCGGCGGTAAGCTCCCGCCACGGCTGCGTCGGCGATCTCGCGGTACTCGCTAAACCGTTTCAAGGCCATAAAGTAAGCACCCGTCATCCAGTAGGAAAGCAGCAGCGAAGCCGGGGCGATCAAGGTAGTCGGCACCATGTACCATCCCAGCAGGAGGCGGAGCGGATTGTTGATGGACTCCGACAACACATCGACATAGGGAACATCCTTCGTTCGCACCGGAGGCAGGTTATAAATACACCCCATGATCCAGAGGGCTGCCAGGACAATGGTGAAGTAGACAGAAAGCTGGACTCCGATCCACAATCCCACAACCATTAACCCAAGCCACTGGGCATATGCAGCCGGAAGTATGATCACTCCGCGGACAGTAGGACGCGACGATTTGACCGAGTGGAAGCGGTCATAGGGGGCATCCATGAGCTCGTTAATGACGTAATTGCTCGAGGCGATCAACGTCACTGCCAGGAAGCCCAGCAGGATGCGTGGCACCAGATCCCAGGCGATCAGATCGCGCCGAAAGCTCAGAGGGATCAGAATGCCCGGAATGACAAAAAGGTTTTTGGTGCCATGATCGAGGCGCAAGAGCTCGAGATGGCCCCAGACCCGATCCTGCCAGCGAATGCCGGGGTGCGCTTCAGGCATTCTTCTCCATAAAGAACACATTGGAATCGTGGAGATTCAACCGGATGGTCTTTGAGAGGACGCCCTTCGCGGCATAGCGCTCCAGATGGCGAGAGAGGGGAAGGTACACCGCGACGCGCTCCAACAGATAGTGAATGGGGAAAAACCAAACCGCGCGAATCTCCTTGCATATGGTCAACCCTGCACGCCCCGCGGCACACTGCATGGAATGCCGGTTGAAGTAGCCGACGTGAGCCAGCCGGAAATGCCACCAGCGGCGGCCCATGAGCCGCGCCGTAACGCTGCCGATATCGGGAGTGACCACGACCAGGCATCCGCCGGGATTCAGCATGCAGACGCAAGCCTTGAGAAACGCGAGCGGATCCGCAACGTGCTCGATGACGTCAACGGCATAAACCAGATCAAAGCGGCAACCTTCCAGGGCAGGGTGGGGGAACGCTCCTTGAATCAGGTCCACAGCTTGCATGCGGCGAGCGGCGGCAACCAGAGAGCGGCTGGGTTCAATACCCACCGCATGCAGTCCGGCGGCGCGAGCTTGCGCCGTGAGCAGGCCTATGCCGGCGCCGATCTCGAGCACTGACCTGACCTTTGGCCGGATCTTTAAACCCCAGTTGAGCAGCCAACGCATTTGGGCAGCTCGCGTTGCAAAGCCTTTTTCGTAATCCGGATCCGAAAGCTCCTGGTAGAGAGATGAGAGCGTGGCCATCTCCTCTCCCGTCGCGAAGACAAAGGAGCAATCGGGGCATTTCCAAAGCTCGAGCGTCAAACCGTAGTGCGCGTCGGTGATCTGCAGGTCCGCCGGCGCGAGCGTACGGCTGAGCCCTCGCGGTCTCCAAAGCTGGATGGAAGGGGATTCACATACCGGACAGAGCGAGTGATTCGTCGACGGTTCAGAAGCCGTGGACATGCATGAATGTGTAACCGTTATAGCACGTGGATTCACGGGCACATGGCTGCGCGGCCGAACTGCCGGGTGGCGCGTTGATTGGCGGGATCGTATCCGATGACGACCCAGTCCGGCCGGCCCACCCGGCAGGCCCACTCGGCACGCCCAAACGGGCCCGGGTCGACCAGGTAGAAAAGATCGCGCTGCTGCCAGTCGGGCCGGTTTAAGTTGAAGTGCTTGGCGACAATCTGCGGTTCCATGGTTTGGAGAAAGACCGCGTATCGCTTGCCGCTCAACTGTTCCGCGGCTTCTCGAACCTGCCGGTAAGGTCCGGTCTTTTCCAGGAAAATGGGGGCGGCCAACGCCATTTGACCCCCTTCGAATGCGGCAAACAGGCCCAACACAACCGCCAGAGTTTGCCGGGAGATGCGCCACTCTCCCACGAGAAGCGAGAGCCCCCGAGCGGCCAGAATCGCAACCGCGAAATAGGCTTCGAAGTAATACCGTTCCCCTATGAACTCCGAATTCAACGCCGGCTGTACGACATGCGCCACGACGAGGGCCGGAAACAGAGCCGCCAGGATCCGGACCTCACGCGGGTTCTTCTTTTCGCGCCAAACCGAGTACCCAGCCATCAGGAAGATGAAGGCGAACGTGTAATACACGGTATCCTGGAGCGCCCATCGCGTCTGGTGGAAAAACTGATCGATCATGTGCGACGGCTGGAGATCGATATCCGCCACATTCCCGGAGCGCGTTAGAGGATTCTGATTGAAAAGCGTGTAAGGTGACAGCCGGTAATTTCCCGTATACAGTTTGTTATAGGCCAGCATCGAACCCACGCTGAGAGCACCAAAGAACGCGCCGAGCAGCAACACTCCCGCGAAAAGGCGCTCCTGCCGCAAATACCAAAGAGCGCTCAGCCCCAACACACCGCCCACTACGGCGGCAGTAAATGGCCGCACCTGAACCGCCGCCAGAATCAGGGCCATCATCCCGGCGAAATGCGCCAGACGCCGCGAGCGCAATCCCGCGAAGCAGAACAGGCAAGCGCCCGCCAGCATCGCGGCGCAGGCGGGGTGCGACATGCGTCCAATACAATTGGCGAGGAAAAAGGGCGACAACACAGCCAAAACGACGGCGCATGCTGCCGTGGAGTTATCGAAGACGCGGCGCGCGATCGCAGCGGTAATAAGGAGAACCGCCAAACCCAGCAGAGGATTCACGATCCAGCCGATGCCCAGGCGGAGAGGCAGCGCGAGCAGCATCGGCCAGCCCGGAGGATATTTCGTGAACCAGCGCCCCTGATGGAAGATGTGATGCTCGAAATAGAGAGGCAATGGGGTACCTTCCACACGTGCCGGAGCGCCGGGCGGCGCGGGGGCGGCAAATTCACCCAGGGCAAATGTCCGAGCCTGGAACTGGTAGGCGGATTCGTCAGGTATCAGCAGCCCCTGGTTGCTGAGCCAGCTCAGCGCGAGCGCCGCCGCGAGAAACGCCGCGATCGGAAGCACCCGCGGAATGTCCGGAAGACCCGAGGCAACGGCCGGCGAGCCCGCGCGAAGGCCGTAAAGCGCGGCCGGCAGCAGCAGCAAATATTCCACCGCCAAGAGCAGCGAAATATGTTTGGAAGAGCCGAGCAGCCCCCAAGCCGAGACTGCGCTGAACAGCAGCACGGCCAAGGCGCAAACGAGAATCCGGTTTGCGCCGCTTTGCGTCATCCTCCGGTGGCCGATTCCGCTACAGGCTGCGGCGCAGGAATGGTGCTTACGAGATCGAGCACCGGCAAGCCAGAAGCCAGGATCAGCCTGGCAAACTCAGGAGCAGGTTTCTGCGCAATGACCAAATGATCGGACCACGCCAGCATCCGTCCCAGGTCGGGTTCAAACAGTTTTTCGATGTGCGGAATTGCTGTGAGCAGATACTGCTGATTGCTGCCGTAAATGCGCTGGGGGAGGATGTGCGGATCGAAAACGCGGAGATTGCGGCCTTTCCCGATGAGCTGCTCGAGCAGGGTAACCACGGGGCTCTCGCGCAAATCGTCGGTGTTCTCTTTAAACGCGAGACCGAAAACGCCGATGCGGCGGGCTGGAAGATCCATAACCGCCTGGAGGGCCCGCTCGAGATGATGGCCATTGCTGGGAAGCACGGATTCCAGTAACGGCAGTTTCAAATCGAGCCGCGCGGCCCGATACATCAGCGCCCTCAGATCTTTCGGAAGACAGGAGCCTCCGAAGGCGAAGCCGGGCTTCAGATAAGTCCGTGAGATGTTCAGAACGGTATCGCGGCAGAGCGTATCCATGACCTCGGCGCCGTCAATCCCGAGGTTGGCAGCCAGAGTCCCGACTTCATTGGCAAACGCAATCTTCACCGCATGGAATGCATTGCAGGCGTATTTGATCAGTTCCGCGGTGCGCAAGGAAACCAGACAGGGCTCCACCGGCAGCGAAGCATAAAGCGCCGCCACGCGCCGGACAGCTTCCCGATCCACGCCACCCACTACGAGCAGCGAGGGCTCCATGAAATCCTTCACGGCGGTGCCTTCGCGCAGGAATTCGGGATTGGAGACTACGGAGATGTCGTGGCTCGACGCCAGCGCTCCCATGACCGCCTCTTCACAAGTGCCGGGATATACCGTGCTGCGTACCGCGATGGTCAACGGCTGCGGCCGGGAACGCAGCAGGATCGCGATTTCCTCCACGACCCGGCGCAGTTGGTCCAGCCCGAGGTTGCCGTTCTTGGCGGAAGGCGTGCCGACGCAGATCAGCACGACGTCAACCCGCGGAAGGGTCTCGGCCATGCTGGTGGAAGCGGACAGGCGTCCGGCCGCCAACCCAGCCTTCACGATTTCCTCCAGGCCCGGCTCGAAAAACGGCGCGTCGCCATCGAGCACCGTCTTCACCTTGAATTCGTCGCGATCGACGCCGATTACCTGGTGGCCCAGACGAGCCAGACAAGCGGCAGTCACACACCCCACGTAGCCCAAACCTACTACGGCAATGCGCTCCGGGTGAGGAAAAGGGGAGGAATCGCCCACGGTCATTCATTATTACATGCGTACCCTGCATGAATATGCTGCAATAACTTTGTGCGCCGGTTGAAGTGGGCGGTTTCTCTCATCTGTGCTCTGTTTGTGTTCGCATGGGCATACCGCATCATTTCCCGCAAGTATTACGTATGGCTCCCGGGATATGCTTACTGGCTGACTCATTCCGAGGAAGGGCCGCGCGGTCCCGTGCATCTGTTCTTTCTGTACGCCGATCATTTCGAACCGGGCAGGAATTTCAATCTGGTGGCGCGGTGGCAGCGGGAATATCCCCAGTTAGCGGACCGGCACCGCGACAGCGCAGGCCGCCCCGTGCAACATACCTGGTTCTACCCCGCCGAGCAGGAGATCGACGGGAATCTTGATGCTCTGCGAGTTCTGGCGGCCTCAGGATACGGAGAAACCGAACTTCACCTGCACCACTCTCACGACACACAGGAGTCGGCGCAACGCCGGTTTCAACAGGCGATCGCCTATTTCCAGAAATTCGGGTTTTTGAAAAGCCTCGACGGACAGACCCATTTCGCGTTCATACACGGAAACTGGGGGCTTGATAACAGCCTGGGCGAGGCTTTCTGCGGCAACAGCCGTGAGCTGCGCATGCTAAAGGAACTCGGCTGCTTCGCGGATTTCACCTTCCCCAGTCTTTGGCGAAACTCGCAGCCTTCGTGGGTAAACGGAATCGAGGAAGTGACTGACAATGACAGTCCCAAGTCCTACGATCATGGTGTGCCGGTATCTGCCGGATGGCGTCCAGCGGGCGACCTGGTTCTCCTGCAAGGCCCGCTGCTGATGGTGCCGACGTCCAATCCAGCGAAGTTATTCGTGCGCATCGAGGATGGTGACATTCATCCCTCGGTGCCGCTCACACGGGGGCGCGTGGATGCCTGGGTGCGCGCCAATATTCACGTGGGCCGGCGGCCGGATTGGGTCTTTATCAAGGCGCACGGCCATGCCGCCAGTTCTCTCGATGACCTGGAGGAAACGCTCGGGCCGCGTTTCGAGAATGCCCTAAGTTACCTGGAAACGCGCTACAACGACGGCGAACACTACGTTCTGCACTATGTAACGGCGCGCGAAGCCTACAACCTGATTCGCGCGGCGGCGGATGGCAAGCAGGGCGACCCGCGGCAATACTTCGATTACGTCATTCCGCGGTACGCAGCGGATGGGCCGAGAGAAGTCCGGAATCTGCAATCGAGCCGATGAGAGTACTGCAAATGGGGCCCTATCCGCCCCCGCACGGCGGCGTGCAAACCAACCTGGTGGCCATTCGCCGCTACCTGCAACAGCGCGGTGTGCCGTGCCCGGTCATCAATCTGACGCGCTTCCGCCGCGAGGAACGCGATGGTGTCTATTATCCGAAAACGGCGTGGGGAGTAATTCGCCTGCTCCTCACGCTGGATTACGACCTCATTCATTTACATGTGGGAGGAGATTTATCGCTGCGCCACGCCGGCGTGATGCTGTTGTGTTCGCTGATACCCGGCAAGAAGACTTTGTTTACGTTTCATTCCGGCGGATATCCTTCTTCGGAAGAAGGGCGGCGCGCAAAGCGCGGAAGTCTGCGCGGGTTTGTGCTGCGCCGCCTGGACGGGCTCATCGCCGTGAATGCAGAATTGGTGGATCTGTTCCGCCGGTTCGGAGTGCCGCAGGAGCGGATCCGGCTGATTCGGCCCTACGCCGTGGCAGCTCCGGAAGAGCGAAACGAGCTTCCCGAACCGCTGAAAAGCTTCTATTGCGGCCACGATCCGGCGCTGGTGACGGTTTCGGGGCTGGAGCCTGAGTACGATCTGCCGGTGCAGATCGAAGCGCTGGGACAACTGCGGCGGCAGTATCCGCGCATGGGCCTGGCGATCATCGGCGGCGGCAGCCTGGAGGAGCCGATCCGGCAGCGGATTGCCGCCCAATCGTACCGGGAGCATATTCTGCTCTGCGGCGACCTGGCGCACGAGGTCACGTTGCGTGCCATTGAGGAAAGCGCTCTCTTCCTGCGCACTACACTCTACGACGGCGATTCCATTTCCGTGCGTGAGGCGCTGCACCTGGGAACGCCGGTCATCGCCACGGATAACGGCATGCGTCCGCCGGGCGTGCATCTGGTGCCGATGTCGGACGCGCCGGCGCTCTGCCGGGCGGTGACGATGTGTCTGGAGCATCCGCCGGTAAGGAGCGCGGCCGCGCCCGCGGGAGAAGAGAACCTGGAAGCGGTCTTCCGGTTTTATGAGGATCTGATCGGGCGCGCCGGTTAGGAAACGGGCGCAGCCGGCGGGCGCAGATCCACGGGCTTGCCGCTGGCCATCGATTGATAGGCGGCTTGAACCACTTCCAGATCGCGGCGCGCCTGTTCGGCCGAAGTCGTATCCGCGGTTCCGCGGGCGGCGGCCTGCAGAAACTCCCGCAACTCGGCCTGATAGCCGAAAGGATCGCCGGAGATCGTGCGCCGCTGCCTCTGCGCTTCCGGGCTGCGAAGCGCCTGTTGCAGCCGCCAGGGTTTGATATGAGACACCAGCCGTGAGCGCCACCCAGGCCTGTTTGTGTACAGGTCGACGTACCTGCCATGGGGCCAGAGTTTCAGAGATCCGCCGTCGGCGATCACCAGAAACTCCGGATGCCTGCCGATATCCGCCGCCCAGCTCACATGGATGGAGGCGTGCCAGCCGGTTCCTTCCAGCAGCACCGTGGCATTGTCTTCACCTTCCATTTCGGTAAGCGTCTGCGGCGCGGCGGTCGCGTAGACGCGGTGGGGCTCTCCCAGCAGAATGCGGACGGCGCGAACATGATGGACGCCAAAATCGATCAAGACTCCGCCCCCCATTTCGTTCGGTTGCGTTCGCCAGCCGGCAGGCCGCGTCCGGTTCACCGCCATGGTGTGAACTTCACGCCCGGCGCCGATCTCCGCCAAGAGCGAAGTCGCGAGGCGGATATCGGGCCGGAATGGGACATTCTCCCCGACCGCCAAGACTACGCCCGCCTGGCGGGCTGCACGAATCATGGCATCCGCATCCTCCCGGTTGTGGGCGATTGGCTTTTCCACAAAAACATGCTTGCCCTGGGCGATCGCCGCTTCGGCCACAGGCCGGTGCAGATGATGCGGAAGTGCCAGCAGTATCGTCCGAATTCGGGGGTCGGACACCGCAGACTGCCACTCCAGAAAAAAGCCGGCGGCTTTCAGACGCCGGGCCAGGGCAGGAGTCCTTCCGGCGTCGCGCCCGCAGAGGTAGAGCGGACCGGAATAGAACTTACGCAGTTCGGTGGCGAGAAAGAACCCCCAGCGGGTTCCGCAAACGCAGAGACCGGAGGTCATCCCAAGGCAACCGAGCGATCAGACGGCTGCCGCGGCGGCTCGCGCCCGCACAGGCTGCGGCGGCGCGTCCTCGGGTTCCTGCTGGGCAAGCAGCGGATCCGCCGTCCGCACCAGGGACACCGTCAGCCCGGCGAGTACCGGCAGCAGCGCCGTATACGCAGCATGCACGAAGAAGCCGGTGATGATAAATACGATGAGCGAGTAATTCAGCGCCAGCGCGTGAATGCTGATTTCCCTCCATTCGGGGCGAGACCGTGCCCGGCGGTGCAGCGCATAGCTCCGTTTGAACGAGATCCCTACAATGGCGACGTAAAAGAGCAGGGCCGGAATGCCGCATTCACTGGAGACCTGGGTGAAACTGTTGTGCGTGCCGAGCCAGGAGCCCATGCGCTCGCCTTCCGACTTGGCCATAGTGTCTTCGGCCACCACGAACATGCCGGGGCCGACACCAAGAAACGGATGGGTCACCGTCAACTGCAGACTGCGGATGAGCATCTCTTTGCGATTGTTCGTGGAGCCCACGGCGCTGTTGAGGAAATTGGCATCCACCTGATCCCACGCCTCCGGTATGTCCGCGCGGAAGAAGGTCTGGTAGCGCGCCCGCAGGGCTTGCGGAATCATCAACACCCCAACCAACAGCATCACCATGACCGCCGCCAGCACCTTTACTTTGCCCACGACCGATGCCCTAAGAAAGATGACCCCCATCACGAGGGCCAGGCACACCAACGCACCGCGCGAACCCGTCTTGCTGATGACGTAGAGCATCAGGCCGATGGAGGCCGCGCCGAATACCTTAAGCAAATGGGATCTCGCACTGGAAGTGATGGCCCACCAAAAAGGCATCCCGAGCAGCAGAGCTTGCGCCATCTCGTTTGGATTGGCGAACCGGCCTCGCGGCAGAAACAGCCGGCCGTTCACCACGGTTCCCAGAGTAATGCAAATGACGGTCAGGACCAGAATCGCCAGCGCGACGGTTTTGGCAGTACGGATGTACTGCCGAAAGTCGGAGATCAACGCCGCAGTGGCCATAAAGACCACAAATCCGACTAGCCATTGCTCGGTCAGGGCGTGGAAGCTGCCGCTCTTCCAAACACTGAAAGGAATTGCCGCCAGAAAGCAGGCCGTGAACGCAATAATGAATTTGCCGATGGCTTCCCGGAACGCCGCCAGGAAGGTGCCGCTCATCACCAGGAAGACCGCCATCACACGGTAGCTGATTCCGGGGATGTGCAGCCAGGCCAACTGCACATCGAATATCCGGCTGAAGATCATGAATAGAAAGGCGATCAGGATCCCGAAGCTGACGCGCTGCAGGACCGTAGCTTCCGCAAAGTAGTTGGGAAGCACAGGCGCGGACGGAGCCGTTACCCGAGGAGTTGCAACAACGCCGGAGAAGTGGTTCAAGACGGTTCTGGGGCAGCGCCGCACAACTTCGCGCTGCCAAGGCCTTTCCCATTGAGTATCGGGAATTTATTTGTTTACTGTCAATTAACTCACAGTCTGTCCGGTACTAGCACCTGCCGTTCGGACTACTTCCGCGGGTATCCCACGGGGTGGCGATAGGCCTTTTAGTAGAATCGGGTTAATTCATGCAAATACTCGTAACAGGCGGGGCAGGATACATCGGCAGCCACACGGCAAAACTGCTTGCCAAAGCAGGGCACGAGCCAGTGGTGCTGGATAATCTGCGGTACGGCCACCGTTGGGCGGTGCGCTGGGGGCCACTGGTGGAGATGGACTTGAGCGACCGCGCCGGCCTGGATGCCACTTTTCAGGAGTACCGGATCGAGGCGGTAATCCATTTCGCTGCCTTCGCCTATGTCGGCGAATCCATGCACGATCCGGCAGGTTACTTTCGCAATAACGTGGTGAACACCATGAACCTGCTGGATGCCATGCGGAAGGCGGGTGTTGGCCGCATCGTTTTTTCTTCGACATGCGCTACATACGGCGATCCACTGCACGTCCCGATGCGGGAGGATCATCCGCAAAACCCGGTGAATCCCTACGGCGAGTCGAAGCTCATGGTGGAGCGGCTGCTCCAGTGGTATGGACGCGCGTACGGTCTCCAGTGGATGGCGTTACGCTATTTCAATGCCGCGGGCGCCGATCCGGACGGCGAAATCGGCGAGGTGCACGACCCGGAAACGCATCTCATTCCCCGAGCCATTGCGGCGGCGCGTGGAGATTTGCCGGCGTTGGAACTCTATGGAACCGACTATCCTACGCACGATGGCTCGGCAATCCGGGACTATATCCACGTGACCGACCTTGGTGCGGCGCACTTAAAAGCCCTTGCCCGCCTGGCAGAGGGGGGAGCGAGTGCGGCTTACAATCTGGGCACCGGAAAAGGGCACTCCGTTCGCGAAGTGATCGCAGCCGTGGAGAGGGCGTGCGGCTCGAAAGTGCCCGTCAGGGAGAGCCCGCGGCGGGCCGGGGATCCGCCTATGTTGGTCGCCGACGCTGCGCGGGCGCAGAGGGACCTGGCGTGGGTACCGGGTTTTTCCTCACTGGAGACAGTGGTGGAAACTGCCTGGCGGTGGTACAACTATTTCCGGAGCACCACGCTTACAGCGGAAGAAGCCAACCGCTGAGGCAGGTTGCCGCCATGAAGCTGCTGATTGCCATTCCGGCGCTGAATGAAGAGGACAGTATCGAGAGCATCATCCAGCGCTCGCTCGAGGCGCGCGACTATATCCGCAGGTACTCCCCCGTCGAAGAAGTCGAAATCACGGTGGTGAGCGATGGTTCAACGGATCGCACGGTTGAATTAGCCAGCCGCTACACGGACCGGATCAAGCTGATTGTCTTTCCCGAGAATCGCGGTTATGGCGCAGCCATCAAGGAAGCCTGGCGTCAATCCGACGCGGACCTGCTGGGCTTTCTGGATGCGGACGGCACCTGCGATCCCAAATTCTTTGCCCCACTCTGCGAACGCGCGCTGGAAGACGGCGCCGATGTCGTACTGGGCTGCCGGCTGAACCGCAACAGCCAGATGCCGCGAATCCGGCGAGTGGGCAACCTGATATTCGCCACGATTCTGAGCATCTTCTCCTCCTCGCGTGTGCGCGATACCGCGAGCGGCATGCGTGTGGTGCGCAAGAGCAGCCTGGACCGGCTGTTTCCGCTTCCCGACGGACTGCATTTCACACCGGCCATGAGCGCCCGCGCCATGCTCAGCGACACGATCCGCATTGTCGAGATCGACATGCCGTATCATGAGCGGGCCGGGGAATCGAAGTTGCGCGTGGCCAAGGATGGGTTGCGATTCCTGAAGGTGATTTTGCAGGCGGCGTTTCTCTACCGGCCGGCGCGTCCGCTGGGAATGATGGCGGCAGTGATGTTTTTGGCGGCCGCAGGCCTGATGATCAGCCCCATTCTGTACTATCTGGAAACCCGCACGGTCGCGGAATGGATGATTTACCGGTTCCTGGTAAGCGATCTGTTCGGAATTACCGCCTGCCTTCTGTTCGCGGCGAGTTATCTGACCGATCGTATGGTTTCCATCGCGCTGACCGGGGAGATTGCCGGCAGGGAGCGCAAGTTGACCAACCGCCTGTTCCGTAGCCGCTGGTTTTGGGCTTGGCCGGCGGGGCTGGCAGTGATCGGCGGATTGCTTGTGATGGCGAGCGTGCTGCGCTGGTTAAGCACCGGGGCTACTTACGAGCACTGGTCGCGGTATGTGGTAATGACCTTCTGTTTTTCGGCGGCCGTGGTCCTCTCGGTGACCCGCGGAATCGAGTATGTGCTCTCGCTAGTAGCGGAACGCGTGAAGTATCTGCACGATCAGCAGACGCCGGAACGCGCGGGCCTGGCGGCTCGCAGAGTGCCGGTGTAAGCCACGCGAGCGCTTTCGCCCAAACCGCCTTCAGGTTCCGGTCTTGTCCACCCGAGGGTGCCGGACGCGGCGCTCCGATCTCGGCCGGAGCAGCAGATAAGGCACTACCGCAACAAAGACCAGTAGCAGCGCAACTCCAAAGATCCAAGGTGTCATTCCCGGTATTTCCCTTCACAGTCCACAATGCATGGCGCCTGCCAATGTTCACCGTGAAGCAGAGGGTTTTGAACGGAACCGCCGGCTGAACGGCACCAGTGGTGTGGCTAATCGCACAGGAAGTGAACAGCGGCGGCGAAAGGACACACCAAAGGGTTGGCCCGCGAACAATATCGCGCAATGGAGCCAATATACAATTCTGGTGAACCCTGCGATGACGCCGGCCCTGTCGTCGCATGAAGGCGCGAAGAGTGACTACTTACGCATACGATCCCGCGTTCTTCCGCTATCTCGATGTGGGCGCTTGCCGGTCAGCCGCCGTGATCGTGCCGCTCATCGAGCAGTGGTTTCCGATTTCCAGCATTTTGGATATCGGTTGCGGCAGCGGGGTCTGGGTCGCCGAATGGCTCCGCCGCGGTGCGCGTGAGGCAATCGGAATCGACGGTAGTTATGTAGAGCCGGCATCACTGTTGATCCCGGTGGAATGCTTTCGGCCGCGGGATCTTTCGCAGCCCTTTTCTCTGGGCCGCCGCTTCGATCTCGTGCAATGCCTGGAAGTTGGGGAGCACATCCCTGCGCGGTTCGCAGACGTCTTCCTGGACAATATCGTGGCGCACGGCGACAGGGTGTTGTTCTCTGCCGCCGCTCCCGGCCAAGGAGGCGAGCACCACGTCAATGAGCGCCCCATTCATTTTTGGCGCGAGCAGTTCGCGGCGCGCGGTTACCGGGCTTTCGACGCACTGCGGCCGGCCATCCGTGGCCGGACCGAGGTGGAGCCGTGGTACCGGTACAATCCGCTGCTATATGTTCGCGAAGATCGCTCGAATGAACTGCCGGCGGAGATTTTACAATCCGAACTTCCCGCAGGCTCTCGTATTCCGGAGATGGCTCCATTTCCGTGGCGTTTGCGCCGGGCTATTCTGGCGCGCCTGCCGCAGCACACCGTGAGCCGGATGTCCGTGGTCAAACACCATGTCTTCAACTTGTCACGGAAACTCCAGAGCAGGTAGCAGGGTCTTATCGTGCTAGCGACGATCGCGGCGGAGCGCGAAAGCACCGCGGGTTTCCCGGAGTTTCTGGAAACGCATGCCCGCTGGGTGGTGATCGGATTTTCGGCCCTATATTGGGCCGCGACGTGGCATACAGCTTCCACCAAGCCGCTTTGGAACGATGAGATCGTCACTCGTTATATTGCGGGGATACCGGGTATCCGTGAACTGCTAAAGACCCTCAGCACGGGTATAGACGGACAAACACCTCTTTTCTTTCTGGTTACCCGGCTGACGGGCGCGAACGGGAGTCCGTTAGGTCTGCGCCTGCCGGGAATGATTGGGGTATGGACGGCAGCGTTATGCCTGTACGCGTTTGTCTCCCGCCGGACATACCGTGCCTGCGGCCTGTTTGCCATGTTTCTTCCCCTGTTGCTGGGCACCGCCGCCTATGCGCACGATGCCCGGCCTTACGGACTACTGCTTGGCGGTGCGGCCGCAACTCTGCTCTGCTGGCAGGCAGCGGCGGAAAACCAGCGCCGCCGATGGACTGTCCTGTTGCTATGGGCTGCCGCCACGTTTACCGTCGCGATCAGTTACTACGGCGTTTTCGTTCTGGTTCCTCTAGGAATTGGAGAGTTGATGCGCTGGCGTCAGAACGGCCGGCCGGACCTGGTAGTGTGGAGCGCTTTGGCGCTCGCACTGGCCCCATTGGCAATCGAATATCCGGTCATGCGCGCTCTCAAAGCGTCGATCGGTGTCTTTTGGCTTAAGCCAAAACTGCTTGGCGCCACATACGGCTATTACGAAACCATGCTGGCTCCGGCGGCTTCGCTGGCTGCCGGCCTGCTGGTGGTGGCGCTGCTGCGTCCGGTCCTGTTCCGCGCCAGTTTCGCAAAGCCGCAGCCATGGCCGCGCGCAGCAGTGCCGGAGCTTGTGGCGATCGCCGGTGTGACGGCCCTCCCGGTTCTTTATGTGCTGTCAGGACTGGTTACCGGGGCTTTCGTACCGCGCTACGCGATCGTGGGAATGACCGGCTTCTGTGCGGGCGTTGGCTTTTTGCTCTACCACGATCGGACCTTGGCAGCGCTCTGTGTAGTGGTCGCCGGCCTCCAGTTTGCGGGGCTCGCGGGGCTGCAGTTGCGGAAAACGGAGGTCCCCCGCGTTCTCCATCTGCCTCCGGAAAGCGGCCCGGATCGCTTGCCCGTGGTCCTGTCCGGACCAAACGAATTTGTGGAAACCCGCTACTACGCTTCCCCGGAGTTGGCGGCACGCCTGTACTATGTTGCGGACCCGCCCCTGGCGCTGCAGTATGCGGAGACAGATTCCGTCGACCTGGTTGCGCAGAAACTCACCCGGATCGCGCCGGTTCAGGTCGAGAACTACACAACATTTACCAGCAGACATTCGCGGTTCCTGGTGGTCTATCGGCGATACGAGGTGTTCGGATGGATTCTGAACAAGCTTCAGGACGATGGCGCCTCAATCGCCTTGCGCAGTCTGGGAGACGACGAAACGGTCTACGAAGTCTCGCTGAGAAAATAGAAGCCCGCCTTACCTGGACACTCCCCTGCCGTGCGGTTTAGTGTAAGGAAAGATGGCTCGCTCCGCCGCGGTGACCGCACGACTGCTGTTTGTTTTCGGTACACGCCCCGAAGCCATCAAATTGTGCCCCCTGGTTCGGGAACTCCGCTCACGCGATGGCTTCACGGTGCGCGTTTGCGTGACGGCGCAACATCGCGGCATGCTTGACCAGGTACTGGAGGCGTTTCGCATCGTTCCCGACTGCGACCTCGATGTGATGCGCCCCGGCCAGACGCTCTCCGGTCTCACGGCACGCATTCTGGAGGCGCTGGAACCGGTACTGGCATCCGAATCCCCGAACATGGTGATCGTTCAGGGCGACACCACCACCACGCTGGCCGGGGCACTGGCGGCGTTTTATCATCGCATTCCCGTCGCACATGTCGAGGCCGGTTTGCGGACGGGCGACCTGGCGCAGCCGTTTCCCGAAGAGATGAATCGCCTGCTCACCGGGCGCATAGCGGATTTGCATTTCGCCCCAACCGCGGGGTCCGGAAAAAACCTCCTGTCGGAAGGTGTGCCGAAGGAACGGGTTCACATCACCGGCAATACCGGCATCGATGCGGTCCTGTATGTGCGCGATGCCCTGGAGACCGGCGCGCTCCCGGCGGCTGAGTGGCCGATGCTCGATCGTGCGCGGCGGTTGATTGTGGTCACCAGCCACCGAAGAGAGAACTTCGGCGATGGGTTTATCCGCGAAATGCACGCGCTGGCCCGGATTGCCGCGCGGCCCGATGTCGAACTCGTGTACCCCGTCCACCGCAACCCTAATGTGCTCGGGCCGGCGCATGAACTGTTGGGCGGGCGGCCGAATATCCATCTGATCGAGCCGCTGTCATATGTTCCATTCGTCGATCTGATGCGGCGCGCCGCGTTGATCATCACCGATTCGGGCGGCATTCAGGAAGAAGCGCCCTCTCTCGGCAAACCGGTTCTGGTGTTACGCGAGAAGACGGAGCGCCCCGAGGCTGTAGAAGCCGGCACGGTGAAACTGGTAGGTACCGATGAAGAGCGCATCGTGGCGGAGAGCGTGCGATTGCTGGATGACGCGGAGGAATATACCCGCATGACACGCATTCATAATCCATACGGCGATGGCCAGGCGTGCCGGCGGATCGGGGAAATTTTAGCGGAGTACTTTTCGGCTTGAAGCCAACCTAACCGAAGTTCGTCAGGACCACTCCTTGCCAGTCGCGGCTCGGAAAGGGCTTTCGCATTTTCAGGAGGTTGCCGAGCCGCGACCGTGAGGGAGCGGCCTTTCCCACCGTTGGTGGCGAACTTCGGCTAAGTCTACAAATGGACCGGCCCGTCGCCATCGCCGCGATTGATGTGTGCCTCGGAGATCGGGCCGGCCAGTTTCGCCAGGGCGGGGGAAGCTCCCAGCAGGAAATTCGACGGGCCTTCGAGGAAGCCATCGGCTCGCAGTGCACTCTGCCAGGCGATATGGCCCTGGTTGGAAATGATCAAGTCCACCCCCCGGTGCTCCAGTTCGACTCGCGCTGCATGAATCACCGTGCGCGCGTCATCCAGGCTCGCCAGGCAATCGGCGATCGTACCCACCCGCAGATTTCCGAAGTATGGGTCGTCATGCATCGCCGTATCGAGAATCACCGCCCATCCCGCGCCGGCCTGCAGCCTGTTAAACCGCGGATGGGACGACGGGTACAGCCGGCCCAGCGTCGCGGAATCGCGGACCGCAGTCATGCCATATGACCGGTGAGTAGCTTCCCAAATCCCGTCCGCCCACGCGCTGAACTCCTCTACCTCCTTGGACCGTGCCGGCTCGGGCAGGTGCTGTGTGTGCATGGCCTGCCACGTTTTGAGTGCCATCCACCCCGCTCCCGTCCAGGCGGCTAGATCCATCGCGGCGGCACGCCAGGGGCTGCTCCGTGCGGCGCGGATACCGCGCAAAAATCGGGCCGGATGCACCACGCGGAAAAAGAACGGGACCGAAGTAACGCTCCAGCCCATGGCTTCGAGCATGCGCGGCAGCGGCTGCTGCCGGCCGCCCATTCCCAATGCGTAGAGTAACGGCTCCACCTTTATGGCGCTCCGGAGCATCATGGGCGCCAGGGTGGCATATCGCTTTTGGATCAAGCCTTCGGATAAGGGCAACCGGTAGTGAGTTACGCGGTGCACTGCGCCGCGAATTGAGAACTGCTGCGGCCGCAAAACGAAACCCGCGCGCACAGCGCCCTCTTCCACCGCAATATACAGTTGGGAGCCGGGCAGCATCTCCGCCTGGACGTCTTCAGGCAAACGCATTCCGGCAAAGACCCCGGCGGCGTCCAGGCGGCCATTGAATTCCCGCAGCGCGGCCCGCCACTCGGCGGAGAAGGGCCGGATCTCGATTGCCATCTAGGCGATTTTCGTACTCACCAGCGTAGCAATCTGGCCCAGGTTCTTCATGCCCTCCATCTCTTCCGGCTCGAACTGGATGCCATACCGGCCTTCCAGGGCCAGCACGAGGTTGAGATGCTGCACGGAATCCCACGCCTCGACCTGCTCGGGTGAAGAACCGGAATGCAACGTTTTCGAGTCAACGGCGAACACATCGGCGGCGATGCCGCACACTTCATTGAATATTTCCGGACTCATGCATTCTCCGCGACGGCCGCCAGCAACCGAACCCATTCGGGACACCGCAGTGCCGCCCCTTCCAGCTCCAATTCCCAGAGTTGGCCCGTGGGGGTCTCGGAGCGCAGTGCAAATCCATGTTCACGGTAGAAATCCCGGGCGGGCGCATTTTTTTTGGTGGGAATGAACCAGCCCTGCAATCGCTTGCCGCCAAGGGCGCGCGCTTCTTCCGCCAGCCAGGCCAGCAAAGCGGTCTCTACGGTCCGGCCAATCACGCGGCAGCTTAACAGAAAGGTATCGATTTCGCTGATTTCGCCGCGGTGGTGCACGATGGCCACGCCAACCAGCCCATTGTCCGCGTACCGGTCGCGTACCTTGATCGAGAGCACCCTCCATCCGGGACACCGCATCAACTCCCCGATCTGCTGTTCGGTGTAGCGCTTCGTGGTGACATTGAACTGATTGGTCTTCTGTGTGAGTTGCGCCACCCGCCCCAGGGTGAGCGCGTTAACCGGCATGATCTCGGCTTCCTGGTCGAGCGAGCGGTAGAAATCCTCGCGGGTCGAAACACTCTGCTCGAGTTCCGCGCGTTGCCGCTCGGCGGCGTAATATTTGCCGCGCTCCCGGTCCTCTTCGGAAAGAGTCAAGCGCTCGAACGCCGTGTAGTCGCGCACCGCTTGGGCGTACTGCATGGGATCGGGCGGCAGTTCCACCACCATCACTTCCGGCGCCTGTTCTCGTACCTGCTGCCGCTCTACGGGATTGTCATCGAGGAACGCCACGGCATCCAGCCCTATATTCAGCTCTTCCGCAATCTCTCGGAGATTCCGAGTCTTATCGTTCCAATTGATGCGCAGCGCGGCGAAATGTTCGGGGCGTAACAGCATTCCGGGGTGATCCCGCAACGCCTCCATCGCATCCTGCGGATTATTCTTACTGCAGACTGCCAGCAGAATTCCGCGCCGCGAAAGATCGAGCAGGGCGTGCTGCAACGCGAGGAATGCGGCCCCAGGATATTCAGAACCAATCCGGATACCGGCCATTCCGTCCTCGCCGATAATGCCGCCCCATAAGGTATTGTCCAGATCCACCGCTACAGCCTTCGCGATTCTGCCGGCGAGCGGCGCCAGAAAGCGCATCCATCCACTCGCCATGTGCGCCAGGTGAGGCGCGGCGATGGGCAGACGCACGGTCAGCCATTTCCGCTCATCTCCCCATTGCTCCCGCCCATAACGCGCAACAAGCGCATCGTAGTCAAGTACGTAAATGCCGCGTTCCGCCCGTGCCAGCTTCCGCAAATTGCGATTTACCTGGTGGATGGCAGAAGCCTGGTTTTCCTCCAACTGGCTGTCATACACACCCTGGCTGAAAGCGGCCGGCGTCTCTAGCGAATGGACGATCAGGTTGGCTGCCGAAGATCGCCGAAAAGCCTGTATCCAACCGGTGAACTGACTTGTCACTCGATTTATCACTTCAGCAGACGCGGCGTTCCGCCATAATTCGGGAGCGATATCCCGCGTTTGGACCGCAAGAATCACCGTGTCCGGTTGAAAGGCGTACAGAGGACTCCCGGCATCCAGTAACTCCTGCGCGTAGGCGTTAAACTCACCGGCATGCACTTCCAGATCGATTCCCGAGGTAAGCGCGCAAGCCTTGAGTACGGGAACTATGGGTTCGACCGTAAAGGAACGCAGAATTGCGCAGCGGTGGGGCTTCAGATCGATATGCGGAGCAATTTTACGGAATGCCGAGACGACGTACCCGGCCAGTGGAACGCCGCCTTCACTCTCCCACAGAACCCGGAGGCGTGCCGCGGCTTTATGCCAATGGCCTCCCGCTAATAACTCCTCGATTTCGTGGCGCAGACCGGAAGGTCTCATCGATAGCGTTCTCTATTATGGCAATTTCCCGCGCCGCGAAATAACGTTTTGGTGATCGCCTTAACTAATTGGTTTAGCTTACAGTTCCCGCTACAATTGAACTAGATTTGCGCGCTCTGCTCCAGGCTCTCTTCGTGGCGAGTGTGGCGTTTTCAGTCTACACACTGGCCGGATATCCTCTGTTGTTGGCGCTGCTCACACGCTTTCGCACGCGCCCGGTACGTAAGAGCGCTGTAACAAAATCGGTGACCGTACTGCTCCCGGTGCGGAACGGCGAGCAGTGGTTGCGGGCCAAGCTGGAGTCTCTTCTGGCTTTGCAGTATCCACCTGCGATGCTGCAGATCCTGGTGATTTCTAATGGATCGAATGACGATACCGACGCGATCGCGCAGGAATTTACGCGGACCGGCCGGGTAGAACTGCTCCGCCTGGCCGGCGGCGGTAAGGCAGCGGCCCTCAATGCCGGCCTCGAGCGGGCTCGCGGCGAAATCCTGTTTTTGACCGACGTGCGCCAGTCTTTGGAGCCGGAGAGCTTGCGCCATCTGGTTGCGTGCTTTGCCGACGAATCGGTCGGCGCCGTAAGCGGCGAGTTGGTCATTCGCGATGGAACGACGCTCGAGGAACTCTCGGTGGGACTCTATTGGAAGTACGAAAAGTGGTTGCGGAAACACGAGAGCCAGCTCGATTCCGTGATGGGAGCCACGGGCTGCATTTATGCCATGCGCCGGGAGCTAGCCCGGCCGCTCCCTCCCGGCACCCTCGTGGATGACATGTTTCTGCCGCTGGCCGCGTTTTTCGCGGGGTACCGCGTGATTCTCGAAGACAGCGCCAAGGCTTTCGATTATCCGACCGCGCTCGATACCGAGTTTCGGCGTAAGGTCCGCACACAAGCCGGGGTCTATCAGATCATTCGCTTGTACCCGCAGCTCCTGACACCGCGCAACCGAATGTGGTTCGTGTTCGCCTCCCATAAACTTGCGCGGCTCCTGTTGCCCTTTGCATTGCTCCTTGCTGCCGTGACGACGTTTGCCCTCGAAGAGCCGTGGCGTACGCCGGCGCTGTTGTTGCAGGCGCTGCTTTACAGCGCGGCATTATTCGACCTGTGGATTCCCGAGGAGATCTCCGCGAAGCGAATTTCGGCGCCGCTGCGGAGTTTTGTGGTCCTGCTGGCGGCGGCTTTTTGCGCGGCGTTCGTGCGGCCCTCGGAAAATGTCTGGAAAGAGACTCGAGTGCGTGCGGCCGGTCCGCTTCGCTGATCTATGCCGGAGTCCTGTCCCGTTCTGCTGATGACGCGATCGCTAGGTCTGGGAGGCAGCGAGCGGCAGTTGGCGGAAATCGCAAAGGCCCTGGATCGCAGCGTGTTCCAGCCGCATGTGGGGTGCTTTCACGCGGAGGGTTTTCGCGCCGAGGAACTGCGCGCCTCTGGGGTACCAATTGTATGTCTGCCCGTCAAATCGTTTCGCGGCCCAACGCTGTTCACCGGAGCGCTGGCGCTGGGCCGGTATCTCCAGGAGCACCAGATCCGTCTCGTCCATACTTTCGACGTGCCTTTGAATCTGTTCGGCGTTCCGGTGGCGCGGATGTTTCGGACACGCCGGGTGATCTCCAGTCAGCGTGCCCACCGCGCATTGACGCCCGGATTGCGGCGGCAGTTCCTCCGCCTCACCGATCGGCTGGTGGACGCCATCGTGGTCAACAGCGAAGCTGTGCGCCGCGATTTGGTCGAGGTTGATCGCGTTCCCTCCAGGATCATCCACCTCTGTTACAACGGCATCGATGCGACGCTCTATCCACGACGGACGGAATCCCGGCAAAGCCCTTTGGTCATCGGAGTCATCTGTGCTCTGCGGCCGGAAAAAGGGCTGGCCACACTGCTGGAAGGGTTCGCCCGGCTAGGGCGGAATCGCGAGATCCGCCTGCTCATCGTTGGCAGCGGACCGGCTTTAGCAGATTTGCAGGCTCTCGGCCGAAAACTGCCTTTGGGGGATCGCTGCACGTTTGAACCGGCGGTAAAGGATGTCGCTCGCTGGCTGCGCCGGATTGATATTTTCGTGTTGCCCTCACTTTCGGAAGCGTTTTCCAACTCATTGATGGAGGCCATGGCTTGTGGGTGTTGTGTGGTTGCTTCTCGTGTAGGCGGCAATCCGGAACTGGTGGTTGACCAGGAAACGGGACTGCTGTTCCGGCCGGGCGATAGCGCCGATCTGGCGCGCGCGCTGGAGTCGCTACTCGAGGACAATCTCTTGCGGGAGAAGCTCGCTTCGGCCGGGGCCATGCGGATCCGCGAGCAGTTTACGATTGCGCGAGCCGCCGAAAGAATGGCGGAAATCTATCGGACAGTTTTGGATTCGTAGTACGCGATTACGAAACAGCTTCAATATCCTTAATGGCGATGGGATACGGCTGGCGTCTCGCGAGCCAGCATCCGAGAGTTTTCCGGGATACGAGCGCGCCTACACCGCAGACCCAGCTTTCAAATTCGATTTGCGAAGCCCCGGAAGTGTCCACGCGTCGGGGCAACAGCAACGGCATGGTCGAAGCATCGGCCAGACCGTGCTCGCAAGTGGTCGCGGAAAGCACACCCAAGTCGCGCAGCCACGGCAAAAAGGAGGGCTGCACAACCCCGGAGGGGTAACAAAAGTGTCTTGCTGTGGCCCCTGTCATCGCATGCAACCGGGAGCGATTATCTTCGATCTCCGCGCGGAAACACGCGGGGTCCTCCGGTGTGCGGTGCCGGTGTGTGTGCAGTTGAAAGTCTACGCCCTGACCGGCCAGCCGCGCAGTCTCGGTGGGCGTCAGGAGTTGGAGCATGCGCCGGGAGAGGAACCGGGTGAAATCGAATTCCAGGCGGTGTGCAACCATTTCCAGCAACTGATGTTTCTCCTGGCCCGACAGGCTCCGCTCTTCGCACAAATCTAGAAGCCGCCGAAACGTCTGCATGCGGGAAAAGGTGTCACGCACATCCAGGTCGCACTCGAAACCCGAATCGCGCGGCACCAGCCTGCCGCGCTGCTTCCACAGAATGTACCGGCAGGCCACATTGAAGACAGGCTGCGCGTGATCGCAGTAGTAAGTAGTCAGGTAAACTGTCGCGGGAAACCCGTGCTGCTGCAACACGGGGAGCGCTTGAGCGTAAAAATCGTAAAAGCCGTCATCAAAAGTAATCGCCACACTGCGTGGCGGTAAGTCATGCGCATATAAGCGGTCGACAGCCTCGGCCAGCGGCAAAACATGGCAATTCGCCTTTTCCAGAAACTGCATGCGCAACGCGAATTGTTGCGGCGATAGATACAATTCCGGATCCCAGGCGTGCTCATCTTCCAATGACACCCCGTGATAACAGAGAATCAGGAGCCTCTCCCGCCGCCAACGGGAGTTCACCGCGCGATCGAAAATCCCAAGGGTGCCCAGCGCGTGTAGCGCAGCCAGCTTCAAAGGACGCAGCATGCCTGCACCATCATCAGCCGCGTCCGCAAGAATTTCTATGAGCTATCGCACGCGCTTCGGCAGGATGTAATTACACACACAAGGGCCGACTGTTTTAAACCGCTCACTAAGTGAGAAAGATTACGGCAGGTTGCGAATTACGATGAGAGAATGGCCACTGAGCGGGCGGCGCGGACGCCCTACACATTCCTCACATGGTCATGACAGCCGCTTCTTCAGCGCAGCCGCGCACCGTACGCTTCCTCCGAAATGTCCTCTGGAGTTGGATGGGTGTGGCGTTCGCCATGTTTGCGGGCCTCATCCTGTCTCCCTTCATGATCCGCCGTCTTGGTGAGGAAGGTTACGGAATCTGGGCCCTCGTGTTCGCGCTCATCGACTACTACGACATCCTGGATTTCGGCTTTCGGTCTGCAGTCGTCAAGTATACGGCGCACTACCGGGCTACCGGCGAACTGGACCAAGTCAATACGGTAATCAACACGGCGCTCGTATACTTCTCTCTCATCGGCGCCCTGGTTCTGCTGGTGACAGTTTTGGTATTCCGGTCGCTGCACAATCTATTTCAGATCACGCTGGCATATCAGCCGCAGTTTGCCGCGCTGATCCTGCTGGTAGGGATATCGTGGGCCCTGGGCGCCGTATGTCACTCGTTCAGCGCGTCGCTGGAGGGCTTTCAACGCTACGACCTGTACAACCGG
This sequence comes from Terriglobia bacterium, assembly GCA_003175985.1. Taxonomy (GTDB): domain Bacteria; phylum Acidobacteriota; class Terriglobia; order Bryobacterales; family Bryobacteraceae; genus PSRJ01. The sequence goes on along the minus strand of PSRJ01000345.1, from coordinate 12,501 downwards.
ACCTGGATTCTCTACAACGGTGTGCGCGCTATCGGATGTGCCGTTGTCCTGCTGCTTGGTTATGGATTAGTTCCCCTGGGAATGACAGTAGTTGCTTCCCAGGTGATGCTATACGCGATCAACTACAGGAATTTCCGAAAAGTGGTTCCCGGGTACCGGTTTGACCCGCGCGGCGCCAGCCGGGCAATGTTGGCCCGCTTGTTCAACTATGGAAAACACACCTTCCTTGCCAACAGTTCCTGGCAGGTGGTCAGCCAGGGGCCCGCGGTCCTGATCGGACATTTTCTCCCGGCCGCCTTCGTCGGATATTACGCCGTCCCATCGCGTTTGATTCAGATCAGCGTGAATGCGACCGACAGCGTGATTTCCGTCTCGGGGTCGCAAACCGCCGAACTGACAGCCAAAGATGAAGTTCAGACAATACCGTTACTGGGGCTCCTGGTGAACCGGTATTGCCTCATGATTTTCATGCCCATTGCCGTGATTCTGGCGCTATATCGGAACGAGATCATCGAAACGTGGATTCGGAACCCGGTCTACGTAATGTACAGCGCGCCTTTGCTGCCCATCCTGTTGCTGGGAGCGATCTTCGTTTTGGTGGGGCAGGTAAATACTCCAGCGATTCTGTATGGTTTGGGAAAACATCAGGGCTATGCGCGCGGGTTGGTGGTGGAGGCCTGTCTGAGTGCCGCTCTTCTGGCATATACGATCCCTCGTTATGGAATCCCGGGCGCGGCCTGCGTCGCCGTGGCCCTCATGATTTTGGACCGCGGAATCTACACACCCTGGTATCTGTGCCGTGTCTTGAGGTTCCCTTATGCGCGTTACATGACGGAGATCTATACGCGCCCGCTGCTGGCGGCGCTCCCGGTGATTGCAGTAGCGTACGGATTGAAGGCTACGGTGTTGCCGGGCCGAAGCCTGTTGGAGATTGCCGTTGCGGCGATGTTTGCGGCCGCCGCTGGCTGGGGACCAGGTGCTTTCTTGGTTTTGGAACGGGAGCATCGATCACTGCTGATCGGGCAGATGGCCAGTCTGACGGCCTGGTTAACAGGTGTCTTTCGCAGGCAGCCGGCTTCTTGAGCCCGGCATATTGGTAAGAGAACTTACGAGCAGCCTTCCGGAAGCATACTCATTCACACTGTCTTCCGTTGACCGGAGATTGCAGGAACACAAATAATCGATGAGAGCGCCGCTCATGCAAACGGTCCATCGCGCCACGTGGAGGGTGCCACAGCTCGAACCAGGCACTATATTTCGGCAGTTCCACGATCAGACGACTGTTCTTCAACGTCTCAACCTGGCATTTCTGAGCACGTTTCTATTCATCATGTTCAGCCGCGTTTTCGACGTGAAATTCTCCACGTTGCACATCCCCGGCATCACGTTCCGGTTTCTCGCGCTGTTCCTGATTCTGACTGGAGCTTTCGTAGCGGCCTTCCGCGACAGCATCGGCAAGTGCGTTCTGGGGTTCACCAGCTTTTTGATTCTGGCGATTCCCTTTAGTGTCTGGCGCGGCGGCAGCGTGCAGGTGCTGATGAACTGGTTGATAGGGCTGGTTGTATTTATGGCCACGGCGGCATTGATTCCGGATTTTCGCCGCTACGTGCGGACGGCCAGAACCATGGCCTTCGCGATCCTGGTACTCACCGTGATCTGCACCACGCTGGGGAGCATGGAGAATGGCCGCTTGACACTGGAGAGCGGGCGTTTCGCCAATCCGAACGAGATGGCCCAGGCGCTTCTGCTGGGCATGCCTTTTATGTGGGCCATCTATTCGACTTCTAGGCCCCTGGTGTCGAAGGCGTTGGTCGTGGGAGCGCTATGTTTGATGCTGTATGTGATCAGCAAGACCGGCTCACGGGAAGCGCTGATTTCCATCGCCGTCATCGGCACGTTCATGTTTCTCCGCACCTCGGCGCTAGGCAAGATGAAACTGGTGATGACCGCGGGGATAGTGCTGCTGATTGCTGTGTTGATCCTGCCTGAAGGCCTGAAGGCGCGCTATCGCACGTTTTTCAGCACGGAGGTGGAGGATAACGCTTCCGATGAACCTGTCGATCGGGCGATGCTCGATATGGCCGTAGCGTCGGCAAACAGCCGTAAAGAAATGCTGAAGCGCAGCTTGATTCTCACTGCGAAGCATCCCTTGCTCGGCGTGGGTCCGGGAATGTTTGCCGTGGCGGAAAACGAAATGGCGCGAGCCGAAGGGAAACGGCGCGGAGCCTGGCTCGGCACGCATAACAGCTTTACCGAGGTCTCCAGTGAGTGTGGCATTCCGGCATTTTTGTTTTATAGCGCCGTCGTGGGGTTGTCATTCAAGAAATCGTATAGGCTTTATCGGCGAACCAGGCATTCGCCTGAATTCAGCGAGATCAGTACCCACGCGCTGGCTTTGAATTATTCGTTAATGGCATTTATAGTCACGGGCATGTTTGTACACGCAGCCTACACCGCTCTGCTTCCCGTGCTTGCGGGGATGACTGTCTCCTTAGTACGGACGGCGGAGCCGGAAATCGCCGGCCGGCAGCCAGATTATGAGCGTGCATGAGCGTCAGGTTAGTGCGGGGGAGCGCTTCCGGTTCGGTGAGAATTGGCAGCGGTTTCTGTCGGAACTCACGCCGGAGCGGATCGCGGCGGCCGAGCACTCCCTCCAAGAGATGTTGGAAGTCCGCGATTTGCGGGGCAGGCGTCTTCTGGACGCGGGCTCCGGCAGCGGGCTGTTCAGCCTGGCGGCGCGCCGGTTGGGCGCGTCCGTGGTTTCGTTCGATTACGATCCGCAATCCGTCGCGTGTACGGGCACATTGAAAGAGCGGTATTTCCATGACGACCCGGAGTGGACGGTAGTCGAAGGGTCCGTCCTGGATACGGATTGGCTGGCCAGGCTGGGGCTATTCGATATCGTTTACTCCTGGGGAGTCCTGCATCATACCGGGAACATGTGGCAAGCCCTGGATAACGTGTCCTCTCTGGTTCGCCCGGGCGGGAAGCTCTTTATCTCCATCTACAACGATCAAGGCTCGCGCAGCCGCCGCTGGAAGAAGCTGAAAAAGGCCTATAATTCGGCGCCTCGCATCGGGCGTGTCCCCATCCTGGTTTGGGTCTTCCTGCACCTCTGGTGGTTTCCAACCCTCAAGGACCTTCTGCGGGGCAAGCCATTCCAAACTTGGCGGAACTATGGAGGAATGCGCGGCATGTCCGCCTGGCGCGATGTGGTGGATTGGGCGGGCGGCTATCCATTCGAGGTCGCCAGGCCGGACGAACTGTTCAACTTCTACCGCAAGCGCGGTTTCACGCTCGCCGCACTGGTCACGTGCGCCGGCAGTGTCGGATGTAATGAATTCGTGTTCGAGAAGAACCTCCGCATGGAACAGACCGGCACAGCGCCATATCACGCGGAGAGCGAACTGGAAGCACATGCTCACTGAATTAAAAGCGGCTGCCGGCGGGGTGAAGAGCTATATGCCCTTCCTGCCGTTCTTCGGCTCCTATCGCGGCACAGGAGGAAGCGATTCGTCGCGCTACTGCTATTCCGTGTGGCTGCGGCACCTTACTCTGATCGGGGAGGCGGGGTTGCCCGGTCCAATGGATTCCATCGTCGAGCTCGGCCCGGGCGATTCGCTCGGCGTCGGCATTGCGGCCCTGCTGACCGGCGCCAAACGATATATCGCTCTCGATGTCGTGCCTCATGCGGACACACAAACCAACCTTGCGGTGTTTGACAGCCTTGTCGAACTTTTCCAACGGCGTGAGCCTATTCCGGGCGATAGCGAATTACCGGGCGTTCACCCGCGGCTGCCGGATTACGCCTTTCCCATCCGGCACCTCAACCCGGACCTTCTTCGTGAAACTCTCGCGCCCGGCCGCCTGGCGCGGATACGCGCGAGCATCGCTGGCGCCGGCTCCGGCCAGCCTGAAAGCATGATCCGCTACGTGTGTCCCTGGTACGAAGATAGTCTCGCGGAAGCGGGAACTGTGGACGTGATTCTTTCGCAGGTGGCTCTTCAGGATATCGAGGAACTCGATCACGCCTACGGCATCATGACGAAATGGCTAAAACCCAGGGGTGTGATGAGCCATCAGATCGACTTCAGTTTCCCGGGGTCGGACACATACTGGAACGAGCATTGGGCTTACCCGGATTTTCTGTGGAAGATCACGCGCGGCAAACGGCCGTTTTATTTCAACCGCGCTCCGTTTTCGAAATATCTCGAAGTGACCGAGAGACATGGCCACGCGATTCGACAGACACTCCCGGTAGAAGACCGCCGCAGCCTGCCGCGAACAAACGCAAACGCACGGTTTCGCCATCTTTCTGAGCGGGATTTCGCTACGTCGTCTGCGTATATCCTGAGCACGAACGGCGACTAAACAGCTTGCTGCGCCTTCTGCAAGATCACAATGAAATTGCTGCGCAAATCCTGCAGCGACTCCCGCCGCAGCAGGCGCCGCCACAGCAGGGCAAAGACGAGAAAGGGGCCGTAGAGAAGCAGGTCGCCCGTGCTGGAAGTACTGACACGGTCCAAGCGTTTGATGTGAAACCCGCCGGCGGCAGCGAATCGTTCTATGTCCCGCCGCGTATTGATGCGGTAATGAGTCGGGAAAATGTCCGACTCCGCCCGGCCCTCCGAGAGGAGAACCAGCTTGCGTTTTATTGCATCGGGTATGAGAGAGGCCGCGAGAATCGGGAAGTGCCACAGATTCGGCGTGTGAAAGATCACCAGCCCTCCCGGTTCGAGGATGCGGTTCATCTCACGCAAGGACTGCGCGGGGTCCGCCAGGTGTTCGAAGACCATATTGGCCGTGATCAGGTTAAATGCTCCGGCACGAAACGGGAGGTGCGCGGTGTCCCCGCACGCAAGCTTGCGGATGCTGTTATGCTGCCGCAAACTGCTCCAGGAATAATCGATCCCGGCAATCAGCTCCGGGCGCGTCGCTAGTTCCTGCTGTCCCTCGATCCAATCCGGAAAAATCGAGCGGCCGCAACCCAGGTCGAGCCAGCGCGAATGTGGCCCCACGTACATTTGAATGGTATCGGCGTAAGTATTCTGAGAACTGACCACACCGGGGTCGATCCGTGATTCGATATCCCAGTACAACTGTTCGAGCCGGGCACGCAGGGCTTCGGTCATTGTTACATCTGCCGGCCCGAGACAGGCGTGATATTAGTGCAGTATTCGGGATGGAAGAAGTCATGCAGAACGTACATTTGTTCATTCCAGGCCGCTGCATGCTGGCGCATCCAGCTTAGGTGGGGAATCTTCGAAAGCTTCATGGCCTCATATTGCGCATTGAATTCTCTGATCGCCAGATACTCACCGGCGTACTCGCTGTAGCAGGCGCGTTCCGGCCAAATAACATCGTCGAAATAGCAAAACACTCGCGGTAGCCGGGTGCAGGCATGCGCTTGAAATATCGATAATGCGCTCTTTGTGGAGCTGTGGTAGTCGAGATCGAAGGAAACGAAACCGATCGGGTCTTTGACTGTGGCACAAAACTGCTTGACAGTATCGCCAACATTTCCCAGCAGGAGTTGGGCGTTGTGGAGACGGTGACGTAGCGCGTCAGGATCCATACGGTAGAAGCCCGGTCCCCAGACGTAGGGTAAGTCGCGGTAATCAGTGGGCTCGGGCATGCCTTGGCCGGTATCAAAGCCAAATGCGGAAATTCGAACGCCAAGCTCCATGGAAAGGTGTTCGGAGATTTGTTCCAGGGCAACGAGGCCGCTCCCGCCAGCTACACCGAATTCGATGACACTAATTCCATCATGGCCGAGAAGCCGGGCCAGGTTTGCGGCCGAGTATACGCCGTAGGCATAAGCGGGATAGTCCCAGATATCGAATTCGACGCGCAGGTGTGCCGAGCCGACGGGAAACTTACGCCACAAATGCCGGAGGCCGGGAATTCTGGTTAATTGGCGTACAAGAGTCGTCATCGGCGGGCAATCCCCCTGCGCCTCGGGCGCGGACCACGACGAGATCGAAAATCGATTATGCCACGGCCGTTTTTAAAGAGGCGTCAGGCGATGAGGCACTTCAGCCAATAAGTGGACGCTTTTTCGCAGACTGCGAGTGAGAAGCGTGCGTGCAAGCCCATCAGGGAACGTACGCGGCCTGGAGCGGATCCGTCGTGCCGTCGTTGTAAGTGACTTGATAGTACACAACTCTTCCACTGATGCCCGGTATCTGGAACGAGCAACCGGAGGAGCAGGCCTGTCCAATGGGGTTCTCACCCGCGAAATAGTAGGCCGGCGAACCGATGTTGCTCTTGTTGGCTACGCAGGCTTCTTGCCGGGATGCGCAGTAGAAAGAGCTCGGAGCGCCGTTTTCGGCATAGCCGAATTTGACGACGGCGGTCGTTCCGGTCTTTCCTATAGCGGACACGCTAACGGGGACCCAGGTGGTGCGATCCACTCCGTCCCACGCTACCGTAGGCGGAACACGAACCATGCTGATGGCGCTTTGACCGCCGCTGGGGACCTGGTCGGAGTAAACCAGGACCGCATCGCCGGATGGCACCGCGCGCCCGCTCACGTAAGGCGTAAACTGCACGAAAGGCCGGAAGCCGCTGGTCAGCGGACGTGTATCGCGGCCGGCGGTGTTCGGATCGTCCCAGCGAAGTTGCGAGTACTTGGCTACCAGGGATGTTGACGCGATCACATAATTTTGCGACATGTTGGCGTTGTAGCCGGGGCAATTGACGTAGAACTCGCCCGGGTTGCTCCCGCTGCGGCACTCGTTGGCATTCTTGGCATAGCAATACTCGTAAGACGCTGTGTTATCGGTATTGATCACGTTGCCGGTTACCGCGCTAGAGATATTCAGCATGGGTTTACCATTGCAGGCGGCGGCAGCCACGGAGGTTTTCGGGTCGTAGGAGCCGAATCCACTGTTGATTGTGACTTTGTATAGATTCCCGGTAACGGGAGTATAGGTATTGACCGGCCCGCCTTCGATCGGTTTGGTTTGCACGACGAAGTTCGGGTTGCTGACCAGCGGTCTGATGGGAGGGCCGGAGGTATAAGTCTCGACTACAGTCGTCGGGGAGATTCCCGTGACTCCGCTGTATGATGGCGCGGTATTAATCGTCACCGTGGCGGGCTGATCGAGCATTGCGGCCGGACTGGTTCCTGTCTTGATGACGACACAGGCGGTGGCCGGTATTTGCGGAGGGCAGGAAATCGCGTCTCCGCCGCCGGCCGCGGTATTGGAATAGGTGCCGTGGTCAAAAGCAGCTACGGCATCGACGACAACACCGGAACCTGTGCCCATCGGGTCTGCCGCGAAGTTCCACCCGCTGACGGCGGAGTTATGATTTGTCGCCGAAATCATGCCATAGACCGTAATCGACGAATGGTCCTGCGGCCACTGCCACCCGGCGCGGCGTACGGCCCAGGAGTTGCCATTGATCCCGATGATCTGCAGTTGCTCGCAGGTCACGCCGCAGCTATTGTCTTGCGGCATAAACCAATCACCCACCGCCGCATCCATCATGTAGTAGTAGCCGCTGTTCCAGGGGCAGTTGCCGGGCTCATTGGCGCCCGGAGTGGGGTCGCAGGGAGGGCCGCTTACGGTCATCACATCGCATCCTACGGCGCCGGCCGGGCAGGTAACACCCGTGAACCCCGGAATGGTCATGCCCGCGGCATATTTTGGCACGGCGGTGAGCGCGGTGGTTGTGGTGACGATGTACGGGCCGTCGCCGTTATAGCGTCCGCCGCTGTCCATCGGCCAGTAGCCATTGGCATACACGGTGTTGGAAGGTTCGAACGTCATCCAAGCGGCCGATCCCTCCACCGCGTTCTCACTGTGGAAACCGGCCCAGCGGGTCTGCGAAGACTTGAAGCCGCCCAGCATCGCCACGATGCAGCCGCCTGGCGCGCACGCGGGCGAGGCGCCACGGGCCGCGGGATCGAAAATGGCTACGTAACCGATCGAGTTCTGAATGCCGTACTCGGCGTAGAGGATGGCCTTGGTCTGATCGCCTGTAAGCCCGATCTGAATGGCATACGCCACCATGGCCGGGTTGAAACTGCTATCGAAACCGTGCATTAAAGTCAGCACGTCCTGGCCCTGTGCGGCCGGCGTCAAATTGGTCCAGGACAGGGTGCCGATGTCTCCAGCCTGCCAATGCCCGTTATAACTCCCGCTCATCATGATCAGGGTGTTCTGCGGATCTGTATAAGTTGCGGCCAAAAAATGGCCGTCGGCCGTGAGCGTCTGGCTATAAGAAGTAATCGGCTGCGGATCCACGGTGTCGCCGTTATAGCAGCCGCTGCCGCAATATACGAACAGAGGCTTTCCAATATCCCGAACAATTCCGTCGGTGGTGTCTAACCAGTAGAGGTCGCTACCCCCCACCGGCATGCACGGATAACCGTACTTGGCCGGTGCGCTGTTATCCGCTACCGGGAATTGCGAGCACATGATCGTCCGCGCGCCGGAGGTCCAGCCGGAGCCGAAGCCGAATGGCCACATGGCAACTCCGGTTTGCGGATCTGTGGTGCGGCCGGTGTTGGCGTCGATCGTGGGCCAGTTATAGGAGCCTGGAGAAGCCAGCATCGACGTGCTGGCATCGGGATAGGTATTGCCATAAGGCAGGTTGGCGGTGGTGAAAGTGGCGGTCGCTACGGAAGAGCCGCAGGTCACGCGCAGATAGTGCGGCGTATTGTTCTGTAGAGACCGCGAGTATTGCCGTTGATTGAGCGCCACGTCCGCCGCGCGCTTCCCGATTATCGCGATGCGTGTGACGCCGTTCACCAGGTTCCCCGGACGATTGTCGAGGTTGGCGCCGGCGAAAAGACCGGGATTGACGTCATTCACGAGCGGGTTGTAGGTGTTGCTTTCGCTCACTTCGAGCACACAGGCACTCGCATTGGGAGCGGTGTAGCTGACGATCGCCTGCGTGGGTGTGGCGCCGATCACCGTCAAATTGTTGATGCCGCCCTGGACGGGCTGCAACGTCACTACGGCGTTTCCGGACTTGGATGTATCGGCCGTACTGGTTGCGGTAACGGTCACCGTCTGCGCCGCATTTACGGTAACCGGAGCGGTATATAGACCGCTGGGTGAAATTGTGCCCACGGCGGGATTGAGCGACCACGTGACCCCGGATGGACCATTAGCTACGATGGCAGTAAACTGCTGGGTCTGCGAAGCTGTGAGCGTCATTGAAGGGGGGGCCACAGTGACGACAATCGGCGGCTGCAAATTAATGGAAGCCGTGGCCGATTTGGATGTATCGGCCGTACTGGTTGCCGTTACAGTAACGGTCTGTGCTGCATTGATGGCCGCCGGCGCCGTATACAGACCGTCAGGCGATATAGAGCCGAGGGCGGGATTGAGCGACCAGGTGACTCCCGGCGGTCCATTCGTTACCGTGGCCGTGAACTGCTGCGTCTGCGAAGGGCCGAGCATCGCCGAAGTTGGGCTCACGCTGACACCAATAGGAGGTTGTCCCGCGCTCCCGAAGAAGATGCCGCTAACGACCGCATTGGAAGCCCCATTCGTATTGGTAACCCGAACGACGACGTGACCGCTGACGGTCCACACCAGATATACGCCGCCCGTAAAATTGGAGGCTGCGCGGCTGTCCAACACCGTGCCGTTCGTATCCAGAATGTCAACGCGCTCGGTGCGCGGTCCATAGGTGTCCCAATCGACCAGGTACAGGTCCACCTGGTGAGATTTCCCGTCGGTAAAATTCAAATCCAGGCTCATGGCGCTGGTGGTGTACCAACAGGCCGCGATGCGGTCATTGGCCACGGTCACTTTTTGCAGACCGCGGCTGTCGGAGGTGGAAGCGGCCCACGTGTAAGAGAGATTCCCGGAAGGCGTCGGCGTGACATACGCCGGATAGCTGGCGCTGTCGTTAATCACGTTGTAGCCATCTGTTCCGTAGACGCCCTTCCACGATCCTCGGGTGGTAGCGTCTGTCGTGACAAAGGCCGCACTGGCTGGAGGCGGAGGGGGCTGCAGCGTCACCCCAGCCGTTGCCGTTTTGCCCGTGGCCACGACCTTGGCCGTAACCGTGACAACCTGCTGCGCAGCGATGGTGGCGGGAGCGGTATAGAGGCCGCCATCAGGCGTAATGTTCCCGGTTGGAGGATTGATGCTCCACGTCACGGAGTTGTGGGTTCCCACGAGTGTAAACTGTTGAGTCTGGGATGGGCCAAGAGTCACCGTGCCGGGTGACACAGCGAGCTGTGTAGCCGGGCGCGATTCTCCGAAGCCCGTGGTTACCAGGTTGACGCGCTCTTGCGCGAGTACGCCAAAATTTGAATCGAACACGACATAAGATGCGTCGGGGGAGATCGCGGCGCGCGGCCGCGGCCAGACGTTATCATCGGTGAACAATACGGAACGCGACATGGCCAACCTGCGAACTTCCTGGCCGTTTCCGCGCATGACCATCACTTCATCGCGATGCGGCGCGGCCGGGAATGGCGTCGTCACATCCGAGCGGTCGCGAAACGCTCCCTGATTCGTCGAGACGGCGCAATAGGGAGCTTGCCGGGCGCAGCCGACCGAATAATCCGGCCATATCTCCCCACACTGTGCCACCGGCAACACAGCGGTCCGTCCGCCGCCTTGTTCGGCCGGCAGGTACATCTGTTGCCCCGCAGAAAGCGCCAGAGTCACCAGTTGCAGCGCGCACGGTGCGGTATAGGCTTTCATGGTCACCAGGTATTGCTTGCCATCCGTATCTTCCAGCACGTCGGCCGGCGGCTCACCAAGGCAACTCTCGCCCGCATTGCAGATGTTATCTCCGTTGCCTGAAGTTCCTGCTAACTCCGGATTCTCCGGACCGCGCATTTCGAAGTCAAGTTGGCCCGTGATTCTGTTCACAGACCACATACCCATGGCGGGAGACCCCATCAGCAGGACATAGCGTTTGCCCGACGCGCTGTCCACACCCCTGGCGATCAACACGGAGCTGATCGAATCCCAGCCGGCGCGTTTGACTACTTGGGGCTCCAGATAGTTTGCGCAAAGGGTTTGCAGGACCGTCAGGTTCAAGGCACAGACCTGATGTTCTTTGGGAGCCCAAAATGCAATCCAGTTGTCTTTGGATGTATCGCTGCCTGCCCCCGCCGTAATCGTGCTGAAATGATGTGCGTCGGCAGAGTAATCGGCGATCGTGGCGTCCTGCGCCGTGGATAACGTATGTTTCACGATGCGCGCGCCGTTTGCGTAGTAATAGATATCGTCGTTGTAGGCGTCCCAGGCAAGAAGATCCGGGCTGGCAGGACCGCTCCCCAGCGCCTGACCTGTCACGGCGTTCACGACTTGCAGCCCGCGGCTTTGCACGCTGCGTATCCACAAGTATTTGCCGTGCGCGCTGAAAGGGTTGGCAGGTGAGGGACCGTGAACGTAGCCGGGCGGGGTCAGCGGAGTCACGTTGCTGCCGAAGTTGGCGTCGGTGTAGGACTGGCCGGCCGCCGGCGGAACAAAGCCTCCCAATGGAATCTCATTGGGCACTATACAGAAGGGAAGATCGATATACCCGGCAGCGGTATGGCAACCAATTGGGCCTGAACTATATGTAATAAGGGGATCGCCGTAAGCACAGGCGGACAGCAAGACAACAGTAAGAGGCAAGAACAGTCCGGACACACTACGAGCGTTGAGTGCCATTCATTCTTCGCGTTTGCCGTTGGGAGCGAACTTCGCCGGCCTCCGGTCGTCGGAGTCTGGAGGCTTGGGCTCGGTAAGGTCAGCAGGCGCTATTCAGCAGGAATTCCCGCGCCGCTGGGTCACAGACTACTCCCCTTGGGCAGTAGAACACCCAAACGTTAACAAACGTTCCTTTCCAAAATATGGATTTCTGGCCGCGCTAACGATTTGAGCAAGTGCCAGAATTGTGGCAACCAGGTTCAGCAGTGGAAGACCGGTTTAGCGCGACCAGTGTTGCCGCCTCATGTAGATAGTAGAAGAATTGTGCGCAAACACACAACAATAATTTTTGTTCAAAAAGGTGCACTTGTGAATGTTGTCGCAAGTCAGCCCAGAGTAACCTCCCGGGTTCGACCATCGGAAAACCGCACTTTGAGACACGGATGTGGCTGAACCGTCATGAGTTTAAGGCCCGCAAGATCGCTTGCAAAACTCACGGCTCCGGCAAGTACGGCCGGGAGCGAACCTGCATGAAGGACACAGCGGGTACTGGAAGGCTCCTTTTCTCCGAATACTTTGGAACGCCACGATGCCATTTCCGTTGTACTTCCGGATAGGGCTATGGCATTCCAGGCTTGCGGGCCGCCGGCATGCCAGAACTGCTCGATGCGGTGCTCGCCCGTGGGCCCTTCGATCTGATCGAGAATCAGCAGCAGATCCGGTTTCAGAAACAGAAACCGGCGCCTGTGCACAAATCCCGAGTAGCGGCACTCCGCATCGAGAAGATCTCGTTCCGGCGTGGAGGCCCACTCGCGAATACGCGTTTCGGGGCGGCCTTCCCACCGGAAAGGACCCGACGGTACGGCTTGATCTTTCCCATCGATCC
>PSRJ01000106.1 GCA_003175985.1 Terriglobia bacterium | reverse complement strand
CGTCAGTTGGAGCAGTTTCGCAGTACCCGGCCAGGGCGGACGATGCTGCCAGAATCGCTGTGGCAGGCGGCCGTCGAGTTGGCTCGACAATACGGAATTTATGCCGTGGCGCATCCGCTACGGTTAGACTATACCCGGCTCAAGCAGCGGCTTGGCGGAATGCCGGGTCCTCGAAGAAAACAAAAGAAACCGGCGTTTGTCGAATTGACCGCGGACGGAGTGGCGGCATTGCTCGGCTCAACGTTGCCCTCGATTTCGAGAATAGAGCGTCACGAGCATCGCTCTCTTGCAGGAATGCCTCTTACTTGCACAAAGGTGTCCTGAATTGATCGGCTGCTGTCGGAAATTCAGGCCCGAGGCCAGCAGGATAGCCCACGGCCATTGGCCCCACGTGCCGCCGCGGGATATCCAGGGACTTTGGAATCTTTAGGGGAAGACGAACTTGTGAACGTTTCAGCGTTTTTTTCGACGGCTCCGGCGTAAAAGCTCTGCCGCCCGGTCGGGTCCGTGCCGGCCGAGAATAGTCACCTTTATATTGGCGGACTTTCTGGTAGTTGACAAAAAATTCTTCGACCTGCTTAAGCACGACCTCATTGAGCCCCACCAGGTTCTTGACGTCCGCGTATAGCAGCGACGCTTGAGCCACTGCGATCAGGCGGTCATTGCGCTCCGTAGCGTCGGCTTCCTTCTGCGTCAGTTCGATCACACCGATCAGCCTGCACTCAACGAGACAGCCGGGAAAGAGCGGCTCATCAGTAAGAACCAGAACGTCGAGCGGGTCACCGTCGTCCGCCTTGGTACGGGGTACGAAACCGAAGTCATACGGAAAGACCATGCCCTCGGGCAGTATCTTCGACAGGCTGTACATCTTCTTGGTCGGTTCGTATTTGATTTTGTTCCGGCTGCCGCGCGGAGTTTCAATCGTGACATCGATTGTGACCGGTTCGGAGAGCGCCGTCCGTTTGGCCGCATTCGCCGCCTTGCGCTTCACGATGTTTTCATCCTGCGAGCTGGGCCATCGCTTCCCACACTGGCGGGCGTGGGGTACCCGCAGCGGCTGGGCCTTTTTTGTTGGGGCGAGAGCCCTTGTCCAGATAAGTCTCCCTCAATTTGACAGCAAGGGCGAGCGCTTCGTCGTATTTGCTTTCCACAGTCCGCTTCAAGTCGGCGAGGAGCGAGCATCGGCCGGTATGATTGAGGATTTTTGAAGCAATCGCGAGCAGTTCCGCGTAGTCGTGCCACTCTCCGATCGCGTCCTTGACCTGTCCGAGGTCTTCGACGAAGCGCGGACGGGAGGGACCCTCGGCCATCAATAAGACATTCTGCAGATCCTTGACCTTCAGACGGTACGGGTGCAAATTCGTCTTATTAAGTCGCGGCGGCGATGCCAACTGAGCGGAAAGCTTGACCGCGGTTGCCGTCGCAGTGGCTCCGATATTGTCCGCCGTGCCGCCGCCGTTGGCGCGGAGGAGCTTGACGGTTCGCGATGCGGCCCGGTCAATCTCTTTGCGCAAGACGGGACCGAGCTTCCTGACGTCAGCATTTAGCTTTCTGGCCTGTTTTTGCCGCCGGGCGCCCAGATGCTCCAACAGCCGGACATGGCATTCTTCCTCATCGTGCGGGCGGATGGTAGCTGCAAATTCCGTGAGGACATCCATGTCCCGGACTTTGCCGGCGCGTTTGCGCAGGCGCGCCAAATCCTTCAACACCGAGTTCGGGATGCCGGCGTCATCAAGGGCCAGAGCCTGGAAGGCTGCTTCAAAGCGGCGCGCATTGGTTCGCAGATCGTGAACCTGCTCAGGCACGGGATCGCTGTCCAGCTTGCTGAACAGTCTTCGCAGCTTCTTCATCGGCTTAACGAGTCGTTTTTGGTTGAGGGCCACTGTTCTGCTCCGCTTCCATTGTGATCCTTTTGCAGCTCCCGGGCATTTTTTGCTGTAGAAACTCAGAACTCGGCAAGCAGGGTAGCCAAGGAGGCGCTCACTGACAACCCCGACGTACAGAAACACAATAGCGCTTTTGGGTTCGTAGTTTGGACGTGCGGCCAGCCACGTTCAACCAGTGCCGTACAAAGGGCCTTACCGGGGCTGGTGCGATATTCAGTCAGGGCGATCACTTCGGGATCGTGGGCTGCAATTTCTTCAACGATGCGGGCAAGACGTCTGCCGCCACCGTGTCGGATATTCCAGGTCAGGAGGGTCATCTGCGGACTCCCAGTATCCCATTGCTTTGGGGCTACAGCGGATCCACTGGCAGCCCGGCTGGCCGGCTTGCCGGCTGAATCGCGGGCCAAGGAATTCCGGTGGCTGGCGGGTTGCGAGCTTAAGGCGGCCCGCGGCAGGGAGAATGACTTGACCAGTTCGTGGCCATCCTCGGGCGCTGACTGAATATTCCAACACAATAAGCGCTGACGCTGGAACACACCCGTTCGATCGCCCGAATATGGTGAAGCCCAGCATCGCCTATTCAATATCGTCGTCTGACCCCTGCGGCCCTCAGAGTTCATTGAAGCTAAGTAGCTGGTATGGCTAGCTGGTTGCTCCAAGGATCGTATCCACTTCGACCAGAAAGGAGTGATATGGCACAGGAAAATCAACGTTTCGAACAGCTCAAGCAAAAATATCAATCCGTACTGACTGCGATGGGGCAGAATCAGGTCCGCCTGCAAAACCTGAACATGCAAGGTGAAAAGCTCTTCATGCGCGGCGAGGCTCCTTCACAGGAGGCGAAGAATAAGGTGTGGGATCAGATCAAGATGGTCGATCCCTCCTATTCCGATCTGATCGCGGATATAACTGTAAATGAATCGGCTCAAGCACCGCGTACCCAGACCGCTGGCGCGAGCGTCAGTGGGGGCCAGAG
This sequence comes from Terriglobia bacterium, assembly GCA_003175985.1. Classification (GTDB taxonomy): domain Bacteria; phylum Acidobacteriota; class Terriglobia; order Bryobacterales; family Bryobacteraceae; genus PSRJ01. Next base: position 5,608 of record PSRJ01000106.1, on the reverse strand, counting down.
TACAAGAACCTACACGGTCCAGGCGGGCGATTCCCTTTCTAAGATCAGCAAGCAGTTCTACGGCAATTCAAGCGAATATATGAAGATCTTTGAGGCGAATCGAGACCACTTGAGCAATCCAAACGAGATCAAGCCCGGCCAAGAACTCATTATACCGGAGTAAGTTATGGACTGGACTAATGCAATCGAAGATATAATGCAGCGATATACCGGGCAGGGAGGTGGTACGGCCGTTGCCTCCGCCGATCCGCACCAGGATTTTGAACAGGTTGCTCAGAACGCTCCTTCCAACGTCCTCGCAAGCGGCATCTCACAGGCTTTTCGTTCCGACCAGACGCCGCCGTTCTCCGAGATGCTCTCTAATCTGTTCGGCCAATCCAATCCAACTCAACGCGCCGGCGTACTCAACAGCTTGTTGAGCTCGCTCGGACCTGGCGCCCTTAGCAGCCTTCCCGGCCGGCGGTCTCGCCTCCATATTCAGCGGCGGAAGTGTCACTCCGGAACAGGCCAGCCAGGTTTCGCCCGCGCAAGTGCAACAAATGGCGGCTCACGCGGAGCGGCAGAATCCTTCCATTGTGGATGAAGTGAGCAGCTTTTACGCTCAACACCCACAAGTAATGAAAGCGGCCGGCGGACTGGCACTTTCAATCGCTCTCCAGCACATGCTGAAGCGGCGTTAAGGAGAAAAAGACATGAACCCTAAGGGCATCAGACTGGGAACGATCGCGATGGCGCTCGCACTGTCGTTGGCTTTATTCGCCCAATCGACCGCTACGAAAACGCCGGCGACTACATCGTCCAAGGTCGACCTGAACACAGCCTCGGAAAAAGAGCTCGACAAGTTGCCGGGTGTCGGGCCCGCGACAGCTAAAAAGATCATAGCCGGACGGCCGTACTCTTCGGTATCTGATCTATCTAAAGCCGGCGTCTCCAAGCACCAGATCGACCAGATTACACCGCTCGTTACGGTGAGCAACCAATCAACCGGATCTGCCAACAGAGCGGCGGAGCCTGCTCCAAACACTCCGTCCAGGGCTCCTCAGACGAGTGCAACGCAAGCGCAGACGCCTGGCCCCGGCATGGTTTGGGTGAACACAAGCACGAAGGTCTACCACCGACAGGGAGATCCCTTCTACGGAAACACCAAACACGGCAAGTACATGACTGAACAGGAGGCGATCCAGGCGGGGTTCAGGGCCGCAAAAAAGTAGCCGTCGGCTCTTGGAGGAACCGCCATGCGATGGTCGCCGGGACAGGTCAGTGGGGACATTGAGGATCGTCGCGAATCCAGCGGCGGCGGAGGCTTCGGCAATTTCGGAGCTCCGCATATCGGGATAGGAGGAGTACTGCTCCTCCTCATCTTGAGCTTTGTTTTCCATCGAAACCTGTTCACGCTCTTCACGAGCACTGCGCCTGATCAGGCAGTAGGCTCCGCGGACCGCGTCGATAATGCGGCGGAGACGCGAGAGGTCCAGTTCGTATCGTTCGTACTCGATGATGTCCAGCGGACCTGGGAGCAGGTTCTCCCGCGTTCCGGTACCCCTTATCGTCACGCCAAGCTTGTGCTGTACCGCGACTCCGTCGACTCGGCTTGCGGATTGGCACAATCCGCAACAGGGCCGTTCTATTGTCCTGGTGATGAAAAGGTGTATCTGGACCTGGGATTCTTTGAGGAACTCAAAGGCCGCTTCGGAGCTCCAGGCGAATTCGCTCAAGCATACGTGATTGCGCATGAGGTCGGGCACCATGTCCAGAAACTCTTGGGGATCGAGCAAAAGGTCACCAGACTCCAACAACAAGATCCACAGGAGCAGAATCCGCTATCGGTAAGGTTGGAGTTGCAGGCTGACTGTTTTGCGGGCGTTTGGGGAAATTCAACGGAGCAGCGGAACACCATCGATCAGAGCGATGTGGAAGAGGGCTTGCGCGCTGCGGCGGCGGTAGGCGATGACCGCCTCCAAAGAATGGCGACCGGGCATATTAGCCCGGAGTCATTCACGCACGGGTCGTCGGCGCAGCGCGTTCAATGGTTCCGGCGCGGCTTGGCACAAGGTACCATTTCGGCGTGCAACACCTTGGTAGCGATTGCCGGAGCGTCTGCGTTTGCGCAGACTCGTTTCTCGATCCAAATCGGCGGAGGCTACGGTCCGGGGTATTATGCGCCCCCACCGCAAGGCCTATTATCGTTCGGTTCGTCCTTACACTTACCGCTCTTACGGTTATCAGCCCTACGGCCCGGCTTGGGGCGGCGGTGCCGGGTATTGGGGTGAAAATCCCATCAGGCAACACGAGAGGGAGGAATGGCGTGGCCTCCGCAACCATCACGAGACCGAGCGATACATGTACGGAGATAGCGAGGAACTTCGCGAGCATCAAGCCCAGGAGCGGCAGCAACTCCGCCACGAACAGTGGCACGAGCGAAACGGCGATTACGAAGCCGGTGATGGTCCTGCACACGGATCAGCACGAGACGGCATGTCCTATTCGCCTTACCGCTAAAGGCCGAAACCTGGCATCGGAGCAGCGGGCCGACCCTGAACCGGATCGGCCCTTCTCCCATTTAAGGAGGTTCGAGATGAAACTCTTATTTAATGTGTTGGCGGTTGGCTGCGGAGCCATAATTTTGAGCTTGCCGGCCAGCGCGCAGACGAGGAACGATCCTTACTACACGCCTCGCGGTGATCAGTATTATCAAAACGGTTACGGCGAGGATCGCTACTCGCAACAGAGAGGGTATGGCTACGGCGCAAATAGCCAACCTGATAAACCGCGTGATGTCCGACCTAGATCAAGCGGCCCGGCGTGCCCACCTTGATGGCCACGAAGCAAAGCACTTCGATGAAGTTGCGCGGAGCCTTCAGGAGTTTGACGCACAATTGTCTCGCGGGAAGTTCGATTCCGGCAAGCTTGACCACGCCATTGACAATCTAAAGCACCTTGTTGAAGCCGAGCGCGTACGCGGGCGTGACCGCGATATGCTTGCTCGCGACATGAACGACCTGCGCGCGTTGCGGGCGAGCCGCGGAGGATACGGCGGCAACTATTATCCCAATTGGCGGTAGCACGTCGGCGATCCAGCCGAAGCGAGCATCTCAGCCACTGATCGGCGGCAGACAATAAGGAATCGGTCCGAAACGCCCGCGATGGTCCTGGAGCCTCACCTCACCAGATCGCGCTCAAGATTAGGTAGTGTTAACTCAGGAGTTGATTTTCTCTTTGAGGACATCGCGGTTTTGCATTCCGGCGCTGGGGCTGATTTTTGGCCTGCTTTCGTGCTCCATCCTCCATGCGCAAGCGTCGCTGGTCAGCGCTGCTCTGGAAGGTTCGGTGAGCGATTCCAGCGGTGCGCGGATTCCCGGTGTCAGGGTGAATGTCCGCGACGCATCGACACACCTGACACGCGAGACCTTGGCGGCGGCGGATGGGAGCTTCCATCTCGTCGGACTGCCGCCTGGAATGTATGAGGTTTCGGCTTCACAGCCCGGCTTCGCACCATATCGCCATGCTGGGGTGCATCTGGCGCTCGGTTCGACGGTGCGGCTGGACATTACACTGCAATCCGAAAGTGTAACCACGCAGTTGACCGTCACTGCACAGCCTCCGGCTATCGATCCAGCTCAGACATCTGTCAGCTCTGCGGTGGACAAGGAAAGAATTGAGGAATTGCCGGTTGAGAGCAGAAACTATCTGAACTTTGCGCTGCTCGCGCCGGGAGTCGCGGCCTCTGCAGCGCAGCCGGGAAAGCGGCCCCTCGGGGCGCTTCCCGACAGTGGGTTCACCTTCGGAGGCCTGCGCGGGCGTAGCAACAACGTCACAATTGACGGGGTCGACAACAATGATGAATACGAGGGTTCCAGCAGGACCGAGCTATCGCTCGAGACTGTGCAGGAGTTTCAAGTCGTGAACGCTGGGCTCTCGGCGGAAACCGGCGGGGCTTCCGGGGGCTCGATCAATGTAATCATGCGTGTGGGCGCCAATACTGTGCACGGGGATGCGTTTGTGTTTACGCAAAATGGGTCGCTGAACGCGCGCAACCCTTTCGAAACAGAATCAGCAAGTCCGATGCTGCACAAATACCGCGCGGGCATGGCGCTCGGTGGGCCGATTATCAAGGATCGGACATTTTATTACGCCGCGTTTGAGCAGGAACACAGCCGGGCACTCGAAGATTCCTACCTTAGCCCTGCGGTGGTGAGTGCAATTAATCGCATCGTCGGTGCGCACGCCGTTACGGACAACTTCTTCCCAACCTCGCGCGCCGAGACCGAAGCGTCGGCCAAAGTAAACCACCAACTAACGGCGCGGAATTCGTTGATGCTCCGATGGGCGTTCACGAACAATCGGGAGGCGGGCGATGGTTTCAACAATCTCGGATGGACTGATCCAAGCGCGCGGGGAAGCAACTTCACTCGCGATCAAGCGCTCGTTGGCGCTTTGACAACAGTTTTCGATGGCCGCTCGGCGGCCGATTTTCGCTTCCAGTACGCCGACCGGCGCGCGGTGATGCGGACAAACGATTCGAGCGGGCCCGGTGTCGATATCGCGGGACTGATCGAATTCGGAAGGCCGTGGGAAGGCAACGGCCGGCGCACCGAGCAGCACGAACAGGCAACCTATACCTACAGCCGTTCCTCCGAGCACCACCTGCTCAAAGCGGGGGCGACCTATAATCGCGTCTCGCTTGATGCTGCCATGGCAGACGGGTTTGGAGGGCTCTACATCTATCCCACTTTGCCCGATTTTGCCGCCGGAAGATTCAACGAGTTCTTGCGCATCACGGGGAACCCGTCGACAAATTTCGCCGTGACGAGCTACGGCGCGTTCGTCCAGGACCACTGGACGGCCACACGACGACTCACGGTCGATCTCGGTGTTCGCTACGACTTCGAGCGTTTGCCAGCCGGACTGAATCAGGACACCAACAATTTCAGCCCGCGCGTCGGTTTGGCATACCAGGCGGCTTCCTCGTGGGTGGTCCGGGCCGGGTACGGCGTCTTTTTTGATCGTTACGTGCTCGCCGCGCTGAATCGTGTTCTGATGCGCACGATGCCGCAGTACACCGCCGACTCGCACCTCGCGACCCCGTATTCGCAGCAGGCGAGCGTGGGGGTTGAGCACCTCATCGCTCCAGATCTGACTGCGACTGTCTCCTACCTCAATGTGCGCGGGGTAAAGCTGCCGCGAACGCGGTTGTGGACGTTGGAAGACTCGGCCTCGTCCACGTACCACGGGGCGAGTTTCACACTGAATCGACGAATGAACGACGAACTGGAATTCTCCGCGAGCTATACGCTGTCGAAGGCCTATGATGATGCTTCCGATTACACGGAACAGCCGCAGAATCCCGCGAACCTCGTGGCGGATCGCGCTCTCTCGCTTCAGCATCAGCAGCAACGATTCGTGTTCAACGCCCTTTGGGAGTTGCCCATCGGCGACGAGGAGCCAGGTAAGCCGCCAAAGGACGACTGGGTAACCAAGGTATTTGGTCACATTGAGGTCGCCCCGATTTTCACCGTGAGCAGCGGACGGCCGGTGAACCCACTCACGGGCATCGATACATATCGCTTGATGGCATGGCCGCTCTCAGCGAGACCGGCGGGCTTTGCAC
>PSRJ01000166.1 GCA_003175985.1 Terriglobia bacterium | reverse complement strand
GATCGGCGACGCCGCCCTCCCACGCCGACTTGATCACAGTCTGTGGGTCGAGTGAGGCTCGGCCTTTGTCCCGCATGAAAGCTTCCTCGATTATCACGCCAGTGCGGTCGCGCGCCGTAGTGGTAATGGTGCCGTGCGAATCACGCCAGAAGCTGTGTAACACGCCGCCCGCGTTGGCAAAATAGCCGGTTGTGGTTCCACCGTCATTGATGCTGGACACAATTGTATTCACGCCCGCATCGAAGGTTGTGATGGTCCCTTGAATATCGCGCACGTAACCGCGATACGCGAGGCCGTCGAAGTATTCACCCGCCACGGTATTCACCATATTTATCGACGACACAATCGTCCATCGACTCCCCGGGGGTCGCAAACGGTCATGCTGAACCCCGGGCCTGCTGGGCGTGTGTCAGCGGCAAGGACGAGCGTTCACCAACGCGCATTCGACGCGAGACCCGCGGAGACGCAACGGTCCGCCATGCGCGACAAATCGTCTCTAAAGACGCTCCCAGGACATGGTGGACGTTAGGGGCAACGGAAATCCGGTGCAAGTCCACCGGCCCGGCGCAAATCAATAGGTTCTGATAATCTGTATGCCCATAGTTGTGCTCTGGGCTTTAACGTTGATCTGGGCAATCACCGCCACGCTGATGTTGTTACGGATTCCCCTCCCGATACCAGATAAAGGGCACAGGTTATAAGGCGTCCCAGATCAGAACGCCGAACAAGCCGTGCTGAAGATTCTTTCCGAATCGGGATTGCCGCTCAGATTCCAATTCAAAACCGGTCGAACTATGCATGCGTTGCTCTGGGATAACATGACTGTGGGGTGATTGACGACACCGGCTTTCCGAAACAAGGTGAGCATTCCGTGGGAGTGGCATCGGATTTGCCTTCGTGCACGCCGCCCGGGACGCCGGACGGGTTTTCCAGATGGTGGAGCAGGCAGTGAGACTGTGGCGATTTCATGGAATTAAGGTTCACGGCCACGAATCCATGCCCACACGCGAGGTTTGTGAAACCGCGAGGGCGATGCGCGTACCGATCTTGGTGGACGTGGCCGGGCAGGCTCAAGTCGTGGATATGCTGGCACCCCAATATCCCCAAGTGGACTTCATAGTTGCCCATTTAGGCAGTTTCGGCGACGATTGGCGAGCCCATCAGCAAGTCGTCGATCAATTGGTCCGTTATCCGAATGTCTACTCGGATACTTCGGGAGTACGGCGATTCGATTACATCGTCCAGGCTGTGCGCCGCGCGGGTCCACGCAAAGTCCTGTTCGGTTCAGACGGTCCCTGGCTGCATCCGGGAGGTTCAGCATTAAGCACCACGATTCGGGCTGGCATGTTAATTTTTTCCGTGGAAATGTTTAGCTACTCCCTCCGATCTGGCGAATCTCTGTTTCCGCCTGAAGCCAATCCTCTAACCATGCCGAACCCTTTTCAACCCACAATGATTTAATGGTGCATAAATGCCTTCGGCGCGGGCTGCTCGCATAGGAAAGACCTGCGATCTGTACAGCGCTTACGGTGTGGCTCAGCGGGGCTGGACGAACAGGAGGTTCCCTGTGGGAATGCCTCAGAACCCGATTCCGGTAAAGCGAGCGCCGGCCAGCACGGCGATTTCCGGGCCATGTGAGAATCCGGTCTTGGCATTGAGTGCACGGACGATATTGATCTCGGAGCGCATCCTGTTCCCGGCCACCCCGTCGCAGCGCAACGGTATCGAAGATGCTCGCTTTGTCCATTTTCAGGATGCTAATGGGCCGCCGCTCTACTACGCCACCTTCACCGCGTACGATGGGAGGGTCGTCGAGCCGGAACTGGTTGAGACCGCCGATTTCCTCCATTTCCGATTCAGAACGTTGAATGGACCGGCGGCCGAAAACAAGGGAATGGCGATCTTCCCGCGCAAGATCGACGGCTGCTATGCGATGCTCTCCCGCCAGGACGACGAGAACACTATGGCGGAATTGTAGGACAGAGCGTTCCACTCGTCACAACCGGCTGGCCAGCTTGAGAAAACACGACGCTAAGAGTACCACCGTCTGTACAATCAACTTCATTGCTTGCTGTAAACAGCCCATTGGCCCCAGCGAAAGTACTGAAATGGGCAATCTCAAATTGCCCGCTGTGGACTACTATATTCACCAGGCCTGGTGGAAAATTGAAACCGTTGACAAAGAGGGTCTTTATTTTCCCGTTGAGTTCCCACAACATGCTAACCGACGGCTTGGAGACAACAACCTTTTGCCAGACCGAGTTGTTCGACCAATGAATGGTGTTGGGCAATTCAAGTTTTCCGGTGAAGCCGTTAGCGTCGGGAAAGTCCACGAAAATATCGGCAAAATCGAAGATGAACCCCCTGGCTGTCTGGCGTCCGGCAGACGACATGTCAATGGTCAGTGAGCGGCCGCTTGCAGCAATAGTGAAGGCGGGTTGGGACGTGCCTGCGCTTACCCACTTGCCGTTCAGATCGATAAGGCTGGTCGTCAATACAGGAATTACAACCTTAGTCCAACTTGAATGATTAGACCACTGAATCGTATCGGGCGTGCCAGCTTCAGGCTGGCCGGGTACCAGCGTGGCCGTGTGAGTACCGTCGTCGCCAAACGTGACGGTGATACTAGAACTGCTGAGGACAGTGCCAGCCGCGAATGGGCGCCCGTAGGCGGACATATCAACGGAGAGTGCGTTTCCTATTACCGAGATAAAAGGGCCAGTTACACCTCCGCTGGCCCATGCGCCATTAAGATTGATGATCGTTGCGATAGGGTTCGCCACGAGTAATTCCTCCTCCTAAGAAGTTCTATTGATCCACCAAGACACGGGATTTTATCAAAGTCCGAGCCTAGACGTACACTTCAACCTTCAGCCACGCCCTTCTCTCGTCGCGACTTCATGATTTTCCAGAGATTGAGTTCGATCCAGTCCGCAAGCGCACCGACCTCCGCTGAAATCTCCAGACTCCGGCACCCCCGCAGCCGCCCCAGATCACCTCAGGACCCAGTTCTCCGGCGAATGGAGCGACATATATCGTCGGCGGCCTAGTTCCAGGCTCGTGGGCGCAGGTGCAGGGCACGAATCTCTCGAATTCGACCCGCAGAAGGACTCGGATTTCGTCGGGCTCGGCAACAGCCTTCCGACCAAGCTCGATGGCGTAGAAGTAAAGGTCAACCGGATCTCGGCAGCGGTCTACTACATCAACAGCACCCAGATCAGGCCGAAAGGCAGACCGGCGGCCGTGCTGCGTCTCCGCGCGTCTCCCCTCGAGTGCACGTTGGTGAACGGCGCACCTCCGGACGCGAGCGTCTTTCGGGCTGCTGGTGCGTCATCTCTAGCGGGACGCTTTCGCGCCGTCTTTCGTCTTCTCGGGCTTCAAATCCCCCGCCATGCCGCCGAGCCGCAGTTGCCGTAGGATCGTTCTAATTCGATGAGGTTCATGTGTTACTCTCTTTCGTTTTGTCCTGGATGAAGTCGCGGTAGAGGGTGAGCTGGCGGATCAAGGGGTCGACTTGGCGCAGGCTCGTCTACTTGCGAAAACTATTCGCTTCCCGGCGTCCTGACACCCAACGGTAACGGCAGCTTACAGACGAGCGTTTCCTACAACACTTCCTATGGCAATTGGGAAGTAACGTCGACGGCCGGTCCGAATGGGGCCACAGCCAAGACCGACTATGATCGTATGGCAGGCCGACGCGATCGCAGACGCCGGATCAGGCCGCCGATACCCAGAACAACCCGGCTACGACCTACGGTTACACCTACAATCCGAACACGCAGACGGCGACGCTAGGCAACCGCTGGAAGAAGACGACGCTGGATGGATTCGGGCGCGTAATCAGCGTATCGGCGGGACATGATGGCGTGACCGAATCCACGGTGGACACGCAATATGCGCCCTGCGCCTGCTCGCCGTTAGGAAAGATGTGGCGTGTGTCGCAGCCCTATGCACCCGGCGCATGCCGCCGCGACAGCGAAGCCGATCAGGACGAAGACCACAACGAGGTTCATCGCATTCACCTGCCCTGATTATGAACTCTGTAGGCGCACGGTAGATGCTAACTGCATGCTGGCGCGGTACCGGCAGGTCACAGCCAGTCGCACGACGAGGCCCATGACGGTCACGTCGAAGATGCAGTTCTCAAGCGCCGCCTTGTTCTTGATTCCGTAGCAGGCTCTCTTGGCGAGCTCCGGCTGGGGTCGCGGCGGCTCTGTCGGTCGACTTAGGGGCCCCGCGCAAGGTTGACGCACTGAGATCGGACGACTGATTCATTGTCACCAAGGAATCCGACTGGCTGCAAGTGTTCGACACAATGACGAAGGGTGAGACCGTCGACGAATCTCCTGCGCGGCGGCCGCCGCCGGTTCCTGACCCTGTCTGCTACCTTTTATCGAAAAAGCAGCGGCGCCATATCGGCGAGGGAATGGCGCCAGACTTTCCACTCATGCTCGCCGGGGTAGGTCTTAAAAGTGAGGTGGATGTTGCGGTTGTGCAACTCCTCCTGAAGCTTGGTGAGTGAAGGAAGGCGCGGATCCTCCGTGCCGCAGGAAAAGAATAACAGGCGGAGCTTCTTGTTGGTGGCCGCGGGGTCGGCAATGAAGCCCGGGGAGATCTTTTCCAGGAGCGCCGCGCCGCCGAGAGCATCCGCGGTGCCGCGAAACATTCCCGCGCTGAGAACTCCTGCGGACGCGAAGACATCGAGCCGCTTTATGGCGACATTGACGGTGATGCTGGCGCCCATCGAGAGCCCGGCGAGGGCCCGGTTCTCGCGGCCGGGCAGCGCGCGATAGTGCTTCTCCACAAACGGAATCAGGTCATCGACGATGTCCTTTTCGTTAGCATCGAATTGCGCTCCACCGGTGCCCCCGCCAGAGCCTACGCCGGGAGGCGGAGCGGTGCGCGGACCGGCCAGATCCAGGGAGGCGATCTCGTTCCAGTAGGCGTTCGGCATCACCACAATCATGGGCCTGGCCTTCCCCTGCGCGAGCAGATTGTCCATGATGACGTTGGCAATGCCCATCGTCGGCCATGCATCTTCGTCCCCTCCGCTGCCGTGCAGCAGGTACAGGACGGGGTACCTGGTGGTGCTCCCTTCGTAGCCTGGCGGGGTATAAACAAACATGCGGCGCTGCGTCTTCATGGCCGCCGACGGAACCCACATCGTGGTCATGGTCCCGTGCGGCACCCGGCTCGGCTGAAACACCGCCGACGCTTCGCTGGCCACGAGCACCGTATTCATGAATCCGACACCGTCGCGCGCGACATTGTAATTGCTCGGATCGAGCGTCCTGACTCCATCCACCGAAAAGGTGTACGCCCACAGCTCTGGCTGGAGCACCGGCGTCGTCGCGGACCAGAGACCGGAATCGTCTCTGGTCATGGCCAGCGGGTGGCTGCGATCCCAATTCCCTTGCACCCGGACCTCCGTGGCTTTGGGTGCGACCAGGCGGAAAGTAACCCGGCCGTCCGGGAGCACCTCGGGAGAATGCACCTTCGCAGTCTGGCCGGCTGCGGTGCTTGGCGAGGTTGTGCCTGCCTCCTGTGCGGTCAGAGCCATACAGACGACCACTGCCGTGAGCATCATTCGAATCATTTTCATGATGAATTTTCCCCTTAGAACTGCAACCGCAACGCAAACTGCACAAGCCTGGGGTTGGCGCTCAGCGCCGATGCAGTCACGATGCCGAAATTCGGATTTCCCACTTGCGCATTCGGTGCCGCGAACTGGACACGGTTGAAAAGGTTGAAGAACTCGGTGTGGAACTGCAGGCTCCATCCTTCGCGAACCATGAAGCTCTTGGTCAAAGCGAAATCAAAGTTGTTGATTCCATCAGCCAACAGTTTGGGGTCCGTACGGCTGGCGTTGCCCAATGCGAAACTGCCGGGCTGCTGGTAACAGGACGTGTTGAACCACTTCGTCAGGCGGGATTGCGCGGCTCCCGAGATTAGGGCGTCGCAACCCGCCACCACGTTCGGCCGGATCGACGAGTTGAGAGGCGAGACGGAAACACCGGCGCCGAATTGCGAAGAAAGAGTATTGGCGATCGAGGTCATCACCAGCGGGTAACCTTTCGCGAAAGTCGCCACGCCGTTCAGGGCCCAGCCGCCGATTAGGATGTTCGGGACCCCTTTCAGCCCGGTGAGGAAATGTCTTCCTTTGCCGAAAGGCAGATCGTAGACATAACTGATCGCCAGCCGCTGCGGCACATTGGCGCTCACAAGCGAATATCCGGATCGAAGGTTATACCAGTTCTGCGGGGTGCCCGGCTGCACTCCGCCTTCCAGGTAACCGGTCAGGCTGTCGGTGTCGCTCAGGAACTTCGACCAGGTGTAATTGGCCGTGATCACGCCGCCCCCGGTAAAGCGCTTCTGCAGGGTGGCCTGCAGGGCGTTGTACGAAGAGACGCCGTTGTTGATCTGCGTTGCCAGCACGTTCAGGAATTGCGGGTAAGGCTTCAAAAGATATCCCTGGGCGACCGTCTTTTGCCCGAGCACGCCGACGCTGGCCGGCAGGATGCCATAAAACGGGTTTGCAACCTGGGTCAGCAGCGCCGATCCCATGGAGAAATACTGCGTCGGGAGTTGGTTCATGTTCAAGCCGGAGTTCGCAACCGTAAAGGGAAGACGCCTTCCGGCGGAGCCGGCGTAAGTTACCTGGAACATGGTGTCGGCCCCCAGGTCGCGCTGAATGTTGAAATTCCACTGCTGGACGTAGGGCACGGGCTGGTTGGTCAACGGTCCGATGACATTGCCGCCTTCGAGCGTCTTCAAAAATGCGGCGGAGCGTCCCGCGGGTACGAGCAGTCCGTTGGGAAACGGGTTGCTCATGGAATTGTAGGGCGTCAGCCCGCCATTCAGCGTGGTCGTCATGCTGGTCACTGCCTGGTTGAGCGCCGCGATGTTGGGACCGTTCTGCGCCAGACTGTAAGGAAGGTGTGTGATTCCATAGCCGCCGCGAATGACGGTCTTGTCGGTGACCCGGTAGGCAAAACCGAAACGCGGTGAGAAGACGTCCCAGTGCAGTTCCGATTCCAGGCGGCTGGACCAGTCACTCGAATTCACGAGCACCGGCTGTCCTTTCAGATTGGGGAACCCGGCAGCCGCGCCGATCGGGTCGGCCTTTAGCAAGTCCAACACCATGTGGTTGTCATGCTTCTCGCCGAACGCGCCAGGTTGGTCCCAGCGAAGGCCGAGAGTCAAGGTAAGCTTTGGATTGACTTGGTATGTATCCGTGACATACAGGCCACCGCTGTTCAGTTGCTGGTAGACCGTCTGCCCAGTCCCCAGAGAGCCGCTGGTGGGGTAACCGAGGATGAACGAGGCAAAGCCCAATCCGGAAGTGTTGGTATTCGTGCCAGTGGCCGAGGTGAAGGTAGCGTCGAAATTGAAGCCGCCGCCCCCCGGGGAGATCGAGATGAAGCCCCAGGAGTCGCGCCGCAGCATTCCGCCGACCTTGATGGTGTGGCGGCCCATGACTTTAGTCAGGTTCGCCACGTAAGAGTAGTCGTTGTCGCGGCTCAATTGGCCCAGGCCAGTTTGTGTGCGGAACCCGCCGGTGATGGTCTCGCCCGGGTAGAAGGGAAAACTCATCTGCTTGCCGATGGCCACCCACGCCGGTCCGAACTGCGACATGTCGACGTTGAGACTGGGGGAAAACGCGCCGTAATACATCCGCAGGTAGGCGATGCGGAAATCCGCAATGAGCGTCGGTGAGATGGTATAGGTGTCACCCAACACGAACTGCTGGTTCTTGATGTGGACCTGCGTGTTCCCGGTGAGGTTGTTGAACGGGTCGGTGGGGCTGGTCTGCATGTTCCAGAAGGTATAACGCCCAAACAGACGGTTCTTCTCTCCGAAAGTGTGATCGAAGCGGCCGTTGTACTGATTGGTGTTCCCGCCGGCGGGGTTGTTCAAGACGTAGTTGTTCGTATTTCCCGGAGAATTGGGAAGCAGCCAGTATTTCTGCATGGCCAGAGTCGTGGGATCGAAGCGGGCGGTGGGAATCTGGTTATTGGCGAACGGCGTTCTGCTGATGACAGCCTGTCCGTTCGCATTCACGGCACACGCCGCGTTCCCGTTCTGGCCGCACGTGCTCAGCGGGTCATAAATGGTAGGCTGGCCCGCGAAGTTACCGGCGCGGAAATTGGCGGTCGGGACGGTGAAGGTGCTCGGTATCCCCTTGCGCAGCGCGAAGCCTTCCCATGTGAAGGAGAAGAAGGTCTTGTTCCGGATCACGGGTCCTGTGGCACTAACGCCATACTGGTTCTGCGTGAACGGTGGCCGTTTGATTCCCGCGCGATTATTGAAGAAATCGTTGGCATTCAGCGAGCGGTTGCGCAGGTACTCATACAGGCTGCCGTGAAACGAATTCGTTCCACTCTTGGTGGTCATGTTCACCACGCCGCCGGCAAAACCGCCGAATTCGGCACTCACGTTGTTGGTGGCAACGCCGAACTCCTGGATGGCGTCCTGCGTCGGTATCAAAGCGGTCGCATTGTTGGGCGGCAGGTTGATTGGCGCGCCATCGATATACGTGGAATTTTGATTGGCGATGCCGCCGCCAATCTGGTAGTTGCCGAAGCCCCAAACGCTGGTGAATGTACCGCCGCCCTGATTCGCCATGGGGCTGCCCTGCGTGGACCCCTGCGGAACCACCCCCGGCACCAGCCCAATCAGGTTCATGATGTTCCGCCCATTGAGTGGCATCTCGGCGACCTGGCGGCCCTCCACCACCTGGTTGAGCGTCGCCGATTCGGTCTGCAACTGGGCCGTCTGCGCGCTCACTTCCATGGTTTGAGTGACTTCGCCGACTTCCAGCATGCCGTCCACGCGAACCGTCGTATCAACACGCACCGCGATCTGGTCGCGGGTCAGGTGCTTGAAGCCTGTCGTCTGGATATCCACCCGGTAGGCTCCGGGAACCAGGTTCAGGAACTGATAGTTCCCGTTGGAGTCCGATGATGCGGTCCTCGTCTCGGCTGTTCCGATGTTCGCCAGCGTGACGGTGGCGTTTGCGACCATCGCTCCCGTGGGGTCCATCACGGTGCCGACAATCGAGCCGAAGAACGATTGCGCCCGCAGCGACACCGTGGCCGGCGCCAGGGCAAACACACAGGCGAGGGCCACCGCGGTACGGGCGATGGACCCGAATTGCATTTTGTTCATATCGATTTCCTTTCCAAATTGGGACGCGCCCCGGGCGGCAGCTAATCGCCGGTCCTCGGGCTCCGGCTCCCATTGCCGTTCAAATATTGCGTTTCGAGGTCCTGGATGGTGTCCACGATCGTCGTCTCGGCGCAGCCCGGTTTCAAATTGGTATTGAGCACCTGAAACGTCTGGTGGCCGTAAGAGGCGTCGTCCGGAATGTAACCCGGGCCTCTTCCGTTGGCCGAAGTCACGAACACGGTGTTTTTGAGCGGAGCATCGTTCTTCACGCGGAGTCCGATTTGCGAGTAGACTTCCCCGTCGATTGAGGCCAGCGCGACGGTGCCGATTCCGAGCACTCCGATCTGCAATTTGACCGGAGGCGTATCCACATATGTGCCGGCGATGCCCTCGCGGGTGTTGGGGTCGTAGGCGTCGCCATTCGTTCGTTTCCGTCCGGGACAGCTTACAACCGTTTGCACCCCCTCGATCCGCACGTCACTCGCCGTTTTCTTCGTCCACGTCATGACGCGAATCACTTCTTCGCCGAGGATCTGGCCTTCGCTCTCAATAAAGCGGAACATCTCGTCCAAGACCTTGGCGTCCACGTTTTTGGCATTGTTGTTCGGCATCCGCAATGGGCCTTCCGACGCCTCGCGGTTGCCCTCGAATCCCGTGATCTTGTTCCCCGCGCGGTTGGCCATCATGTTGTTGGAAGGCCGCAGGTAAAGCGGGTTCTGATCCCCGGACGTGCCCTGCGTAAAAGCGACGATGACATCGTCGCCGAACGCCTTCTCGACGTAACGGGACATGGCACCGGGAAAATCGCCGCTGAAAACGCCGCTCACGTAGCCGTTGATCGGGTGCATGGCGTAGTTCACGTAAACCGCGATCGGCTCGCCGGTGGGCTTCTCGAAGGTCAGAACCGAGACGGTCTTATCAGATGACGCATCCTGGTTGGAATACTGGGTCCACTTTCGGGTGTCGGGAGCGATGGCGTCCCGGTTCACGTTGAGATACAAGGCCCCCGTACCGAAGCCGGCCTTCGCCGGCTGCAGTTTGGCCTTGGCCTGCCGTACCGCTTCCAGGACGGGCTGGGAAGGAGGGGCATTAGGGTTGGCCGCTCCCCCGGAGGTCGCGCCGCTGTGGGTGTGGGTCGAAGACATGATAATGTTCGCCAACGAACAGTTCAACTCGGCGGCGACCAGCTTCGCGGTGGCGGCCCATTCGTTCTGGCTGCCCTCCAGGCTGATCAGTGCCGCGCGGGTAGTCCCATTCTCCAGAACGATGGCTCGCACGTAGAGCCTCTCATGGTCGTACTTGCCAAGTTGGGCCGGCCCGGGCGGTGGCGTGAAATCCACCTTGGCTGCGCCGACACGCAGCTTGCTCTCGGCGGCGGTAGCGGCCGCGGTGGCGAAGAAAAGTGAAATGCAAAACCTTCTGATCTGCATGCCTGGACCTCCTAAAACAGCTCGGTGCGCGCGCCAACTGGAAAATGGCAACCGCTGGCCGGTTCTGCGCTGGTTCGAGCCTAACTCGTTCCCCGAAGCTAAGTAATCATAGGGTCCACGAACCCCGCGCCACAAGGTTGAGACGGTATCGAAGCAGGCTATAAGATAGATAACTCTCTTTAACTCAGTGGACGGAGGCCCGCTCGTCGGGATTCCGAATGGAACGGTATGATGCCGTTCCCGGGGGTGTCCGGCCGACGTCCAATACGATCATGGACGTCGCACAGGTCCGATTTACCAGACGGCTTGGGCGACGACTTGCGGCTTGCCGGCGCCTTCGTCGATCACCTTGGTTTCCACCACAAGCTGCAGGTTCTTCCGCTCCCAGCCGGCGGGCAGGCGGGCGGCGACCGAGTCGAAGCTGGCGGAGTTGGTGAGGAGTTCGCCCGCGGCGCGCGTGCCGAACCCGCCGATGCCGGCAATCGCCACCACGATGTGCCCGGTGTTGGCGTCCAGGGCGCGGGAAACCAGGGCGTAGTCCTCTTTGATTCTGGTTTTGGGGTCGTAGTGGACCAGCCATTTTCGACCGGCGCCTCCCTGCCGGTCCTCAATCCAATACGAGCGCTCGGCCGGTGTGCCGGCAAGAACGAAGTGGAGCTGATCGTTCAGGCGCATGGTCCAACTGTTGTTGAAGCCGCCGATCAGCACCGCGGGACCGTCGCGGAGATCTTGAAAGTGCGCCGCGGTCTCAAGCCGGAACCGGTACTCACGCCGGTGGCTGTCGAACAGGCCCGCCAGGCGCGCCAGGGTGACGGCATCGGCGAAGGCGATCTGCTTGCCGCCGTTAGAGTTGTTGACGTTGGCCTCGGCATCTTCCGGCGGCTTGACCGGCGGGTCGCACGCCAGGCAGATGCTCTTGGCGACGCACAACAGCACAGGCTCGCTCGAGCGAAGGATGGGCTCCCAAAAACGGTCGAGGGCGGTGTTGGCCGGGGCGGGCCTGACCCACGCCTGAGCCGCAACCATGCAGGCGAATGCAACCGCCGCCGCAACATAGACCGCCCACCTGCGGTACCACGGCTTAGGCGCGGTGGAATCGGCCGCCGGGGCCGCTGCCATCACCGGCGCGCTCGCCGGCTCCGCCGGAAACCGGAATTCCGGGACATAGGAACCGGATGGAAGGTCGATTACTACTTCGTTCTGCCGCCCCGGCTGGTGATAATACTGCGCGATACGCTTGCGGATCTCGCCCGCCGTACTGCGCACCGCGTGGTCGGAGTTCGTGTCGTAATCCGGGTCGCGGCCGAACAAACCCACCCCCAGCGTCCGCTCTTTGATGCGGTCGCCATGCCCGTTGAGTGTTTGCTCCACCACGTAGCGAAGGAAGGGAGGGTAGCGCTTGCTGTTTTTGAAGAGAGGGCTGGCCAGGATCCGTTCCAACTGCTCAAGGACTGCGGCGCGTCCGGCATCGTCGTCTGCTACCAGACCCGGTGCGGACTCTAAGACTCTCCTCTGTTCCATCAGAAGGTACCCCGGTGACGTTGATTTTATCACCTGGCAAGTGCCGTCGGTGACGGTATGGACGGGCCCCTGCGACTCGTCCAACCTATTCTGTGCGAGAGACTTCTTGCCGGCCTGGTGGGGAAGCCTTGTGGCTTAAGCCTGGCTCGGGAGACCAAGCAGCTTCGTCGCGTTTTCCCAGCGAATCCTGCGGAAGACCTCCGGTTTTGACATCTTCCGGACTGTCGCCAGCGTCTCGCGCGCAATGCACTTGCCGTGGAGACGCGGCGAAGGGTTCGTGTTACCGCCTCCGAGCCCGTTGGCGCATGGGCAATCACAGCCGAACATGAGTTTGTCCTGGTGCCGGGAGAGGAACTCAGCCGTGAAGTCAGGGTCGCGGTTCAGGAAGTTGTTGCAGGAGTTCGCCGACATGTCGGCCCAGAGGTGCGGATAGTCCGAGAGCCACTTATC
>PSRJ01000251.1 GCA_003175985.1 Terriglobia bacterium | reverse complement strand
GTTGCCATCCCCCGAAAATCTCCTCGAGCCGCAACGCCACAGCGAGGGCAATATCCTCGCGGTACGGCCGCGTGGCCACCTGCACCGCCGTGGGCAGACCTTCTGGGGAGCGACCGCAGCAGACCACCGCTGCCGGCCACCCCGCCACATTGTAGGCCATCGTATAACTGAACGCGCGAAAGTTCCGGTCTTCGATCGATGCGCCCAGAGCCAGCGCGGTCTCCGCGTAAACGGGTGAGAGAATCACGTCATACTTTCGGAGGAAAGCATACATTTCGCTCCGATAACGGTCAAGCTCCGCCCAGTAGACCGAAAACCCTTCGAGGTTGACGCGGTAGCGCTCCAACTTGGTAAGCCAGGCGGAGAGCAGTGGGTGCAGCCGGTCCGATCCCAACTGCTGGAGATAGGAGCGCAGGGCGTCACCGCCATCTGCGCCGAGCAGCTTCATCTCCAAATCGTAGGCTTGTGGCAGACATGCCGGCCGAGCCTCCTCCATCGAAGACACTTCGGTCGCCAGTGCCTGCGCGGCTGCCCGGACGACCGCGGATACTTCCGTGGTGGCCGGAACCAATCCGTTGTCCGTGTAGAACGCCGCTCGCAAGCCGCGGAGATCCACGCTACGCGGATCGGCGAACGGTATATCGGCCACCGAGAAGTCGCATCCGTCGCCTTCGACCAACAGGCGCATCAGCAAGTTGAGGTCCTCGACATGACGGGCCATCGGACCGATCTGCCAGAGCATTTCAATCCAGCCGCCTGCCGGCGGGAAATGGCCGGTCCGCGGCAGGCGGCCCGAAGTGGGTTTGATGCCAGTAATGCCGCAAAATGCGGCCGGGAGGCGCACACTTCCCGCGGCATCGCTGCCCAGGCCGCAAGGCGAGCCGCAGGCGGCGATCAGGGCCGCCTCTCCGCCGCTGCTCCCGCCCGGAGTTCTGGTTTGATCGTATGGGTTGCGAGTCGGCCCAAACAGAAGGTTGTCGGTTTCGAACGCGAACAACAAATCGGGAAGATTGGTTTTGGCAAGAGGAATCGCGCCCGCCTCCCGCAGCCGTGCCACGGCCGTCGCATCTTTGTGGGAAGGTGACGCCTCGCGCTGTCCCCACGTCCCTGCCGTGCAAACCGTGCCTTCGACTTCGATCGAGTCCTTGATACTGAAGGGGACTCCGTGTAGAGGCCCTTGCGACTGCCCGCGGGCGAGATCCTGATCGGCCCGGCGCGCCAGTTCCAGCGCCTTTTCGCGGAGGACGGCAACCGTGGCATGGATCGCCGGATCTACCCTGGCGATTTGTTCCAGATGCGCCTCGACGAGTTCGACCGAAGAGCACTTGCGCTCCCGAATCAAGTGGGCTTGCTGCGTTGCCGAAAGGCGAAGAAGCTCGAATGATATCACTGGGAAGGTCCTTTTATCTTGATAATGCGGTCAGACGGGAGCCAGGTGCAAACCTCGAAGCGAGCCGGCCTGCCGTGGAAAAGATCTTCCGGACGGTCGCGGGTGAAAGAAATGGCGCGGGAGGACCCGTTCATTTCGCAAGCGCTTTCAGGACGCTAGTGGAGGTATGATCGATTTGATTCGCGCTTTCATCCAGGCGAACGGAGGGGCGGGGAAATGAGTATTTCCACAGCGCGGAAGTGGATCGCAGCCGGATTTCTACTGCTGCTGTTGAATACTTCCTACCTGTGGGCATTCGCGTCTGCAACCGTTTTCTACATGGCCAATGCGCTGGCTCACCTGGCACTCGGCCTGGTTCTCTGCGTCGCTTTTGTCTGGTTGCTGCACCGTGACGCCCAATTCCGGCAGAGCGCGGGACCGGCTGCCGGTTTCCTATTGCTGGCCTTGTTGGCCGCAACCTACCTGGTCCGCTTTGGGAACACACTCGATCACCGCTGGGTTTTGTGGCTACATATCAGCGGAGGACTGCTGGGCACGCTGCTGTTATTCCGATACGTATGGCAACGCGCGGCAACGCAAGGCGGTAGATGGCAACCTCTTCGCCAGGCATTTGCTGCGTGCTTTGCAATTCTGCTCACCTTGCCCGCCGCAACAGCAATTTATAGGAAAGCTTTTCCGGAAGCGGGCGGCTCGATCCGAAATCCATCAACCGCGCCTGCCAGCATGGCCGGAGAGGGCGGCGGCGCACAGTCTCCCTTCTTCCCCTCCTCGGCAAAGACGAACGTGGGCGGTATCATTCCCGCGAACTTCTTCATGGACTCCGAAGCTTGCGGCGAATGTCACAAGGATATTTTCGAACAGTGGAAGAGCTCCGCGCACCACTTCGCATCGTTCAACAACCAGTTCTACCGGAAATCCGTCGAATACATGCAAAGTGTGGTAGGAACGGCGCCCAGCAAGTGGTGCGCGGGCTGCCACGATCATGCCGTCTTCTTCAACGGGCGTTTCGACCGGCCGATCAAGGAGCAGATCGACACACCGGAAGCTCACGCCGGACTAGCTTGTACCTCGTGCCATGCGATCGTGCACGTGAACAGCACCATGGGCAATGGCGCTTTTACCATTGCTTATCCGCCTCTCCACGAGTTGGTAAGCAGCAAAAATAAGTACATCCACGCCATCGATTACTTTTTGACCTATCTCAATCCGGAGCCGCACCGTCGCACCTTCATGAAGCCCTTCATGCGCCAAGACACGGCGGAATTCTGTTCGGCATGCCACAAAGTGCATCTGGACGTGCCGGTAAATCACTACCGCTGGTTTCGAGGCTTTGACGATTATGACAATTGGCAAGCCAGCGGCGTTTCCGGGCAGGGCGCAAGGTCGTTCTATTACCCGGACCATATGTCCAACTGCGCCGATTGCCACATGCCTTTGGTGGCGTCGAACGATCCGGGCAATCACGCGGGGAAAGTACATTCGCACCGCTTCCCAGGCGCAAACACCGCGCTGGCGTACGTGAATCGAGAAGATGAGCAGTTGCGAACCACCGAGGAATTTCTGAAATCCGGATTCATCTCCGTGGACATTTTCGGGGTTTCGCCGGAAGAGGAGGGCGGCACCCAGCCGAAAATGCGGCGCCGGTTCGGGGACGCTCAGCAAATCTTCTCGAGCATCGCCACAGGGGAAGAGGCCGAGCAGAGCGGAGAAGGAGTGATTCGCGAAGTCGGCAGGCTGGCCGCGCCCCTCGGAAGTGGCGGTGCTTCCGTCACGATGCGGCCGGGCGGCGCGATGCGACTGGATGTGGTGGTACGCACTCGAAAGATCGGGCACTCGTTTCCGGGCGGCACTCTGGACGCTTTTGACACCTGGCTCGACGTGCAGGCCAAGGATGCAACCGGCCGGGTGGTCTTCTGGAGCGGCCGCGTCGAGGATGACGGCCGGGGCCCGGTGGATCCGGGCGCACATTTCTATCGCTCGTACCAGTTGGATGGAGAGGGCAACCCCATCAACAAGCGGAACGCGTGGCAGGCGCGCAGTGTCTTATACGTGCACCAGATCCCGCCGGGAGCCGCCGATGTGGCGCATTACCGCTTGCGGATTCCGAGCGACGCCAAGGGGCCGATAACCGTCTCGGCCAGGCTCAACTATCGCAAATTCGCCTACTATTTCACGGAGTTCGCCTACGCAGGCGAGCCCAAGCCGAATCAGCCGGCCTCGCTTGTCAGCGCAGACTTCAATGGACTCGATTACAGCTTTGATGCGGCCCATATTCCATCGAATGTGTCGGGCAAGATCAAGGGCGCAATTCCCGTTTTGCCGATTGTCACGCTGGCCGAGGCAGAGGCGCGGATCTCCGTGGGCGGCCCGCGCACCGAGACCGAATGGAGACCGGTGGTGAATCAGGCGATGCGCGAGCGATGGAACGACTGGGGGATCGGGCTTTTGCTGCAAGGCGATCTGAAAGGCGCGGAGTATGCGTTTCGCCGCGTCACGGAAGCGGATCCCGAATACGCCGACGGCTGGCTCAACGTGGCGCGCGCCTTGATTCAGGAAGGGGAAACCGACCGGGCCAAACCGTTTCTGGCGCACGCTCTGAAACTAAACGATAAGCTCGGCCGGATTTATTATTTCCAGGCGCTAGTCGAGAAGGCCGATGGCGATTACGATGCGGCACTGCGATCATTGAACCATGTCGCCTCGCTTTATCCGCGCGATCGCGTGGTCCTCGATCAGATCGGGCGCATTCTTTTTCTGAAGCGCCAATATCAAGCCGCACTCCGCGTTTTGGAGCGTGTGGCCGCGGTGGATCCCGAGGATCTCCAGATGCATTATCTGGCTATGCTGTGTTACCGCGGCCTCGGCATTCTGGCGGAAGCGAATCGCGAGCAACAACTGTTCGAACGCTTCAAAGCGGACGAATCGTCGCAGTCGCTGACCGCCAAGCGCCGGCTAATCAGCCCGGAAGACAATAACGAGCGCCAGAGTATTCACGAGCACACCAGCGTCGAAGTCTCCGGAGTGCCAGGCGGCGGTGCCGGACAATGAAGATCATCCGCTTTCTGGTGGCAGGGTGGATTCTCGCGGCCGCCGCCACGCCGCCGAACGGAGCCGTGCGGTTTACCGATATCACGCAATCGGCCGGGATCCGGTTCAAGCATAACAGCGGCAGGGCGGGGAAGAAGTATCTTCCGGAGACGATGGGTTCCGGCGCGGCTTTCCTCGACTACGATAACGATGGGTGGCCCGACATCATCCTGATCAATGGGAAGGATTGGACGCCGCGCGGGCGTCCCTCGCTCAGCGCGCTCTACCATAACAACCACAATGGAACGTTTACCGACGTCACGATCGGGAGCGGCCTGGATGTGGAAATGTACGGGATGGGCGTGGCCGTGGGCGATTACGACAACGATGGCCGGGATGACCTGTACATTACGGCGCTCGGCGGCGACCACTTGTTTCACAACGAAGGCGGGGGCAAGTTTCGCGATGTGACCCCAGCGGCGGGGATTCACAACGCCAGTTTCGGAACCAGCGCGGCGTGGCTGGACTACGACCGCGACGGCAAGCTGGATTTATTCGTCGCCAACTACGTCCAGTGGGATCCTCGTGGCGATCTGTGGTGCTCGCTCGATGGCGTTACCAAGTCCTACTGCACTCCCGAATCGTATAAGGGCGCCGAATCCAAGCTGTATCACAACCTCGGGGGCGGCCGGTTCGAAGATGTCAGCAGGAAAGCGGGGTTAAGCGATCCGACGAGTAAGTCGCTCGGGGTCACCGTGCTCGACTACGACAACGATGGCTGGCCGGATCTGTTCGTTGCCAACGACACGCAGCCGAACAAGCTTTACCACAACCGGCGCGATGGTACGTTTAAAGAGGAAGGGCTGGCGGCCGGCGTGGCTTTCAGCGAGGATGGCGTGGCGCGGGGCGCGATGGGAGCGGATTCCGGAGATTACGACCGGTCCGGCCTCCCTCACCTGGTGGTCGGTAATTTCTCCAACCAAATGCTCGGCCTCTATCATAACGAAGGCAACGGCCTGTTCGTCGACGAAGCGCCTTCCTCCGCGGTGGGGCGAGCCAGCCTTCTCAGCTTGACGTTCGGGGTGTTCTTTTTCGACTACGATCTGGATGGATATCCGGACTTGTTTGCAGCGAACGGGCACATTGACGAAGAAATCGGCCGCGTTCAGCCGAAGATTCAGTATCGCCAATTACCGCTGTTGTTTCGAAACCTCGGGAACGGCAAATTCGAAAATGCGTCGGCGCGCGTCGGGGAACAGTTCCAGCGTCCCATGGTAGCGCGCGGAGCGGCATACGCGGATATCGATCGGGATGGAGACCTGGATCTCCTCATCACCACCAATGGCGGTCCCGCTTTCCTGTACCGCAACGATCTCGGCACCGGCAATCATTGGATCAATGTGCGGACCGTCGGCGGCAGATCCAACCGCGATGGGATGGGGGCGGTGGTGCGGATCGAGAGCCGCTCCGGCAAGCAGTGGAACATGGTGCGCAGCGGTTCTAGCTATTCCTCGCAAAGCGATCTGGCACTGACGTTCGGATTGGGCTCGGACACCATGGTTACTTCGCTCGAAGTCGAATGGCCTGACGGAGCGAAGCAGAAGTTTGGCAATCTTGGGGCCAACCAGTTTGTCACGATTGATGAAGCCCAGGGTATCGTACGAAAAGAACCGCGGCCATAGCGCCCGAAGGGGACTTCTCGCTTTGGGAGCGATCGCGGCGGCTGCCGCTCTCCAGGGTGCCCGCCAGCCTTCCCACGAGGACTTGCTGTGGCAGCACCGCAACCTGGGCAAAGCCTTCTACGAAAATCCCACCACGCAGAAGGAAGCAGTGGCCGAGTTCCGCAAGGCGCTGGATTTGAATCCGGGTTCGGTCCGGGAGCGTTTGAATTACGGCCTGGCGTTGCTCAAGGCGGAGGACCGCGATGAGGGCGTGGCGCAGCTCGAGGCAGTCCAGAAGCAGGACCCTTCTTTGCCGCACACGTGGTTCAATCTCGGAGTTACGTACAAAGCCCAGGGGAATACGGCGGCGGCGACCGTTCAATTCCAGGGTCTGCTCCGGCTGGATCCGAATGAACCGGTCTCCCACTACAACCTCGGCGTGCTGTATCGCCAGAGTGGCGACCTGGCCGGCGCGGTGCGCGAGTTCGAAACGGCGGCACGCCTGGATATCAGCTTCGCTGCGCCGCGTTTCCAGCTTTACAGCGCGTATCGCAGTCTCAACCGGCCCGCCGATGCCGAGCGGGTCATCGCCGACTTCCGCGCCATCAAAGCGAAGCAGGATCAACCCGACGCGGAACAGGAAGATGTCAATTGGAGTCGCTACGCTGAGATTTACGACCCTTCCGAAGACCGCGCGGCCCCTCCCGCCGCGACCGCGAAGATCCGCTTTCAAGAGCGGGATCTGCAGGGCACAGCGGACCCACGCACGGCTCGCATCCTGATCCTGGATTTCGATGGTGACGGCAGACCGGACGCCTTGGTTTGGTCCGATTCCGGGATCCTGCTTTACCGAAGCGGAACCGCGTTGGCGAATCGCGGACTCTCTCACATTCGACACGTGCTGACCGTGGCGGCCGGGGACTACGATAACGATGGGCTGGTCGATCTGAGCGTGGTCACGACCGAGGGCGCGCTGCTGTTCCACAACAGCCGTGCCAGCGGCTTCGAGCTTAGGCCGCTGCCCGCTGCGGCGTCTGGGAGAGGGTTCCGAGCCGCGATCTGGGTCGATTATGATCACGATCGCGATCTCGACTTGATCCTGGCTGGCGAACGCAATCTGTTGCTCCGCAATGATGGCGACGCGGGCTGGGAAGATCGCATGAAGGATTTCCCGTTCGCTCCAGGAGCCGCCACGCGAGGCTACGCCCATCGCATTGCGCCGGACGACACCAAGGCGTTCGACGTCACGCTGATCTACGACAATGGCACGGCCATCGACTACCGGGATCGTCTGAATGGCCGCTACGAAGGAACCGAGCCCCATCGGGCAGCCGGTGAAATTCCGGACGCAAGGGCCGGGGAGCCTGAAGCCGCCGCTTGGAACGCGGCCGACTTCCGTGGTAATGGGCGGCTCGATCGGGTACTGGTGACGCCGGGGGGCCGGGTTCAATACGCTGCCGATGAAGGCCCGCGCGGCGCGTGGCTGACGATCACGTTGGAAGGCGTCAAGAGCCTGAAGATCCCCACAGGCGCGGTCATCGAGGTCAAGGCGGGAACCTTCTACGAAAGGCGATGGTATGACACGGGCCCCATCACCTTCGATATGGGCGACCGCGCTAACGTCGACGCTATACGGATTATTTGGCCCAACGGGATGATCCAAAATGAGGTCCGCAAGCCGGCGCGCCGCAGTCTTCACGTGAAGGAAGCGCCGCGGCTGTCCGGGTCCTGCCCCATGATCTTCACCTGGAATGGGAGCTCTTTCGAATTCATTACCGATGTGCTTGGCGTGGCGCCTCTGGGCGCCAGCTCCGGCGACGGCACGTACTTTCCGGTCGACCACGACGAGTACGTCTCCATCCCCGGCCGGTCACTCGCTAGTCGGCAGGGCCGCTACGAAATCCATATCACCGAGGAGCTGAACGAGGTCTCGTATTTGGATGAGGTCGAATTATTCGCGCTGGATCATCCCGCCGGAACAGAGGTCTTCTCCAACGAGAAGTGGAAGGGGCCGCCGTACCCGGACTTCCGTTTGTATGGGGTGAAGCACCGGCTTTACCCGAAGGCCGCGCGGGACGAGCGCGGGCACGACGTTTTGCCGGCGCTGCTTCATCGCGATCGCCAGTACATCAGCGGATTTTCGCGCGACGTGGCGGGAATCGCGGAAATGCATACGATCGAGCTCGATTTTGGAACCGAGGCGGCGCTTTCCAATCGCGCGGTGCTGCTGCTCAACGGGTGGGTCGATTGGGCCGATGGCAGCACGTTTCTCAAGGCGGCCCAGACCGGGCGCCCACTGGCTCCTCCGATGCTTCAGGTGCGGGACGTGTCGGGCGCGTGGAAGACAGTGATCGAGGATATGGGGATGCCGTCCGGCAAAACCAAAACCATCGCCGTCGATCTCACGGGAAAATTCCTTTCGCATTCCCGGGAGATCCGCATCCTTACCAATATGTGCGTGTACTGGGACGAAATCTTTCTAGGCGAGGACGCATCCCCTCCGGAGTCCCGGCTGACGCCGCTCGACGCTAGCGCCGCGCGCCTGCATTTTCGCGGGTTCTCGCGGATGCATGTGGATCCGGAAAGGAAACAGCCCGAGAGTTTCGATTACGAGTCGGTTTCGCCGTTCTCGAACTGGAATCCGACGCCGGGCCGGTATACACGGTATGGGGACGTTCGTGAACTGGTTCGGGAAGCCGACGACCGGCCGGTGGTCATGGGCTCGGGCGATGAACTGCAATTGTGGTACGACGCCGGCCGGCTGCCTTCGCTGCCTGCAGGGTGGAGCCGCGACTTTTTGCTCCTGGTTGACGGGTGGGCGAAGGACGCCGATGCCAATACGGCGTTCTCGCAGAGCGTCGATCCCCTGCCATTTCATGGAATGAGCCGTTACCCTTATCCGCCCGGCGAGGCGTTCCCCAGCGACGCGATCCACAGCCGGTACCTTCAGGAATTCAACACCAGGCCTGCCCTGCGGCTAATCCGGCCTCTAAAACCATAAACGGCGGAACGCCGTTTGGTTCAAAACGATTGCCTGTAAAATTTAGGCTTGCTTTCAGGAGAACCCTCTAATATAATTCCCGTTCATGTAAGCGCTTGCGGAGGCAAACTATGACCATACCAACGCAATCCCGGGGACAAGTGCTCACGTTGTGGATCGCCAGCCTATGCGCTGCGGCAGCCTGGGGCCAAGCCACCAATTCAGCAGACGTTACCGGCAGTGTGACCGATCCATCGGGAGCCGTCGTTCCAGGCGTCACCGTCACCGTCAAGGACGTAGACAAGAACACGGAACGCACGTATGTCACCAATGATTCTGGTCTCTACGATACCGGGCCGTTGGTGCCGTCAGACCACTACCTTCTGGTCTTTACCAAAGATGGATTTGCCACGGTACAGCGCGGACCGATGACTCTAAGCGCCGGCGTCACGGGTTTGAACGTGCAGCTTAGCGTGGCGCAAGCGGCCCAACAGGTGGTAATCCAAGCCGAGTCGGCGCCCCTGATGGAGACGACCACCGCTGAAATTTCTCAGACGATCCCGCAAGATACTCTGACGGTCTTGCCGCAGACAGCAGGAATCCCGGATTGGCAGTCGTTCCTGACCTTCCTGCCGGGCACGCGGGGCAACGGGACCAACAATAATAGCCCGGGTATGGGAGGTGTGTCGGTGAACGGAGCCTTACCGTTTTCCAACGCCCTGCTGGACGGTGCGAGCATCAGCTCGCCCATGAGCAACAACGTCATCAACACACCGATTTTCGATTCGGTCGCCGAAGTGAAGATGAGCGATTCGGCATTCTCGTCCCAATACGGCGGCGGCGGTATCGTCTATAACCAGATCAGCAAGGGTGGAACGAACCAGTTCCATGGAATGGGGTACGACTATTTCAAGAACACCGCCCTGATTGCCGCCCCTTTCGGATTTAACGGTGTCGCAGGGGTTAAGACGCCGATCCACTTCAACGACTTCGGCGGCAACATCGGCGGTCCGGTGATCAAAAACAAAATCTTCTTTTTCTTTGCGATGGAGAACACGATCAACCATACCACCCCGGCCGTAAGTTTTGCCACTCTCCCCACGCTGCCCATGCGCACAGGCAACTTCGCGGGGATGAACACGATTTACGATCCGACTTCGCAGACGGTGAATCCCGCTACGGGGATTGTGACCCGGCAGCCCTTCGCAAATAACCAGATCCCTGCTGCCATGCTGGACGTGGTAGCCAAGAACAT
Source organism: Terriglobia bacterium (assembly GCA_003175985.1). GTDB lineage: Bacteria > Acidobacteriota > Terriglobia > Bryobacterales > Bryobacteraceae > PSRJ01. The sequence continues at coordinate 4,019 of PSRJ01000251.1, read as the reverse complement.
CCAGGCATATTACCCGCAACCTAACCGGGAGGGGCAGTTGGTGAATGGGATCGCCACCAACAACTACAGCTATCTCGCGCCGGGCAACAGCCCGAGGCGCAAGTACTTTGGCCGTTTCGATGCCGACGTGACCAGCAGAAACCGTATCACGGGTTCCGCGGCCTGGAATGATGGCCCGCAACTACCGTTCAGCCCCGTAGCCCCAATCAATCGCGCCCCCGGGGACGTGATGAACATGAGCGGTCAGCTCTCCGACTATTGGACGATCACTCCCAAGCTGATAAACGAATTCCGTGTCGGCTTCATGGGGGAATATGACATATTCACGCCCGACACTCTCGACAAGGGCTATCCGACCAAGCTGGGCCTCCAGTTCTCCAAGGCAGACGTTTTCCCGACCGCCACCATCAGCAACTATTACGCCCTCGGCGGCGGGCTGAACACCAATTACAAGGAAAACGTCTTCGACATTTCGGACCAAATGACGCTGATCCACGGACGCCACCTCCTCCACTTCGGAGGCGAGGTGGTCATCTTCCGTGCCGATTCTACTGCGTGGGGCAACATCTATGGGGCCAACGTCGGCTTCACAGGCGTCTACACAGCGGCGAGCAACAGCGGTTCGCTCGCGTCTACAACTGGTTCGGCTTATGCCGACTTCTTGTTGGGTTACGTGCAGAACTGGAACGCCGTGGTTTCTCCGGAATATGGCGGTAGGCTCAAGAATCCGGGCGTGTTCATTCAGGATGACTTCAAAGTAAGCCCAAAGCTCACGCTGAATCTCGGCTTACGATGGGAAGGAAACACCGGATGGTCGGAGGTAAATGGGAATGAGCGTTCGTTCGATTCGAATGTGATCAATCCCGCCACCAATGCTCCCGGCGCGATGTGGTACGGCATCACGCATGCCAATGGCAGGAACACACTCCAGAGGGGTGTATGGAACAATTGGCTGCCGAGATTTGGCTTTGCTTACCAGCTCGGAAGCAAGACGACCGTCCGTGCCGGCTTTGGCATGTATACCTTCCCATGGAACGTCGATACGTACGCCAGCGCAGGTTTGGGCAATGCTTTCACCGCCAGCGGCAACGAAACGGATTCCACCGGCAATGTGCAGCCCGTGGTCATCCTCTCTTCTGACGGGAACACCAATTACCAGGGAGCGAAAGGTTCCGCCATCAATGCCCTCTATCGACGCGCCGCCACGACGCCTGAAGCCTACAACGGGCAATCGGTTGGTTTTATACAATACACATCGCCCTCCCCACTGCTCAAATCTTGGAATCTCACGGTCCAAAGGCTACTGACGGGAAGCTTGATGGCCGACTTTGGATATGTAGGAAGCCATCAATCGCATATAGCCTTCATAAAGGACGTCAATCAAGTTCCGGAAAGCCGGCTGGGGCCGAACGATGCGAGCTTTCGTCCGTATCCGTTCCAGAGCCTGAACGGATACACGACCGAAGGCATCTCTAATTACCACGCGTTCCAAACGGGTGTTACGCGCCGCTTCGGTCAGGGGCTGACGTTCAACTTCAACTACACCTGGTCGCATATGCTGTCCAATCAGGATTCCTCCGGCTGGGGTACGCTGCAAGGCGCCACGCCCTATCAGAGGGCCTACGATCCGATGGCCAACTACGGTAATTCGAACTTCGACGTCCGGCATATGTTCAAAGGACACATGTCGTACAATCTTCCGTTTGGCCGAGGTCGCCGGTTTGTGAAGACCAGCACGGCCCTTGATGCGGCAATCGGCGGGTGGACGCTTTTTGGGGACTTCGTTGCTCAAAGCGGCAGTCCCTTCACCCCATACATGCTGACGAACAACAGCTACGCCTTGTCTTCCGGGCCGGGCGTAGCGGGCGGGCAGTTCGTATGGTATCCGAACGTTGCTGGAAATCCGACGACTGTAGCTGGCGGGCAAACCATTGATTCATGGTTCAACGTCGGCGCGTTTGCGGCCCCCACGCCCGGGACCTTCGGCAACATGGGAAGAAACATCGTAAACGGACCGAGACTGAGTTCCATCAACGTGTCGCTCCACAAAACGTTTCGATTCACGGAGCGAATGAAGCTGGACTTCAGCGCCAACGCGACCAATGTCGTGAACCATCCGTCATTCGCGCTGCCTGATAAGTTGATCGGCCCGGGTCATGTCGGAAGGATCAGCGCTGTTAGTGTCGGCGCTCGACAAATGGAGCTGGTTGCCAAAATGCTGTTCTAGTCGCAGCTCCTGACTCTCTGTCAGGCGGGCGTACTACAGTGGCAATATGAGAGCCCTCGTCCTCAGAACCGCTTGCATATTTGCGGGGCTTTGGCCGGTTTTGATTGCGCAGAACGCGCAGGATGTTCAAGCCAAAGTCGGAGCGCTCGAACAACAAGTACAGAAATATCTTCAGGAGCAAAAGCCGCATCTCGCCATTCCTGTACTGCGCGAGATCGTTATGCTCGATGCGAAGAATGTTAACGCTCAGGGGAACCTCGGTGTATTGCTATTCTTTCAGGGCAATTACACGGAAGCGATCCCGCACATGCGCTCCGCTTTGCGGTTGCAGCCGGATCTCTGGAGGATCGAAGCGCTGTTGGGCATCGCGGAGAAGCGAACCGGGAATCCTAGGGAAGCGCAGGACGATCTGGAGCGCGCATTTCCCAATCTGGACGATCAGAAGATTCAGATTGAGGCTGGTTTGGAACTGATCGAGCTTGATTCCGCGTCGGCGCAACTCGACAAGGCTCTGTCCGTGGCCGCAAAACTGGAACAACTAGCGCCGCAGAATCCGCAAATTCTGTTCGCCACCTATCAGCTTTCCCGACAGATGACGTACCAGAGCCTGTTGAGCATGATGATGGCTGCGCCGGATTCCGCTGAGATGCACATGATGATGGCCGGCGAGCTCGGGCGCCAGGGAGACCACAGCAATGCAGTCGCGCAATATCGCGAGGCGATCCGTTTAAACCCAAAACTCCCGGGAGTCCATTTTGAACTGGCGGAGCAACTGAGGACTTCTCCGAATCCCGAGTTGAACGCACAGGCCGAAGGGGAATTCAAAGCCGCGATCCAAGCGAATCCGTACGATGAGCTCTCCTGGCGCCAAATCGCCGGAATCCTGGCGGCCAAGGGCGATTTCAAAACAGCGGAGGAGGATTACAAGAAGGCTCTTGCTCTTCAGCCGAAGGACTCGGACGCGAAGACCGGTTTAGCGATCGTCTGGATTTCCACGGATCGAACGAACGAAGCCATTTCGCTTCTGGAAAGCGCCGTGAAGGATGATCCGACCAACATGGTGGCGCATTACCGTCTGAGCACGCTCTATCGGCGTGCCGGCCGCACGGCGGATGCTCAACATGAGCTGGACACGTTTCATCATTACCAGGAAGTGAAAGACAAGCTGGGCAAAATTTTCAAACAACTGTCGGGGCCGGGCAGTCCGTAAACTCATGTCCATACGCAACCCAATCGGTCTGGGTTTCACGGCGATCCTGGGCCTTGTCATACTCGAGGTTTGCCTTCAGGCCGAGCGCCCCAGTCAGCCGGCGATTCCCCGGTTGGTGGATATCACTGCTTCCACGGGAATTCATTTCAAACATCTTGCCTCTCCGGATAAGAAATACATTGTGGAGTCGATGAGCGGCGGGGTGGCTTTAATCGATTACGATCGCGACGGCTGGCTGGATATTTACTTTACGAACGCGCCGGACGTGGACATGCAATTGGGGGGCAAGAAGGCCCGAAGCGCGCTCTTCCATAACAATCACAATGGCACCTTTACCGATGTTACCGACAAAGCCGGCGTCGGCTATCCCTGTTGGGCGAATGGCGCGGTGATCGGTGACTACAACAACGACGGCTGGCCGGATTTATTCGTGACTTGTTTTGGGGGCGTGGTCCTTTACCGCAACAACGGCGACGGGACATTTACCAACACTACGCAGGAGGCGGGCCTAGGGGGCGATACGTTTTGGGCAATGGGCGCCGCTTTTGGAGACTATGACGCCGATGGATTCCAGGACTTGTT
>PSRJ01000059.1 GCA_003175985.1 Terriglobia bacterium | reverse complement strand
GTTTCCAATGACCCGCGAAGATGCGGCTCGATCCATGGGGCGGCCGATACGCACGGCGATAAGTCCGCTGGGGTAACCCAGAAGCCCGGCCGCCCGCAACGCTGATTTGCCGTTAGAGTGGCCGCAGTGTCACTACAGGGTGCGGCGCCACTGATTGAGTCCTTCCACGATCACATGGTCCAACCAGTTTGAGAATCGTGTTTGTGCTTTGGCGACGTCCTCTGCATAGTTAATCTGAAAGGTACCGCCGGGGATCAGGATGGGCTCCGCATCGTGAATCGAGAGATATGCGACGACCCCGATAATGCCACGAAAACGCGGACCGATAGCTTGAAAGGAGATGGTCAGCGAATCGTACCGACCTGCATTCATCGCCAATTGGGCCATCGCATTGTAATCTGTGAAATCTGCGACCTGCCCCGCTTTCTGAACCATCCTGGCGCGAACGTCGTCATAACCTCCTTGAGCCCCGCCACCCGCACCGAAGTTGAACCCCGTTCCGACTCTGCCTATTTCCTCATTCAATAGGCGAGCCGTCTTCTCCAGGCGATGCACGCTGAACTGGACAAGGTCGTTGGCTGTCGTCTTCGCTTCTAGCCATTCCTTTAGTGCTATTTTTCCGCGCCCAAGCAATCGATCGCGCACTGCGGCAACAGCTTCGTCTTCGGTGGAAACCGGTTTGACGTCAAAGGCGATCTCCGTCGCCTGTATTACGGCGTTTCTTTGGCTTTCCACGAATATGGAAATCAAATGCCGCAGATCTCCCCGATCGGCTTTCTCGAGAGCGTCGATATAGCGAGCCTTGTCGTCGCTCCGGATCACCAACGGGAACCACCCGGATTTGATGAACACCATGCTCGCGAGTGCACGAGCGACTCTTCCGTTGCCGTCGGCAAAGGGATGAATCTGGCTGAACCGATGATGAAGCCAGGCTGCTTCCACTTCGACAGGGACGCCTTCCGCTTCGTGCCTCGCATGCATCTCCAGCAATCGCTCCATCTCGGAGGCGACGTGCTCGGGAGGAGAGTATTCGTGAACCGCGCCATCAGGCCGGGTTGGGCTGTTCGGTGCGTCCTTGTACTTTCCCAGTTCCAGGCGCTTCTCGAAAGCCCGGCCGAGTTGATCGACAACAGTGTGGCTCTCCTGATTGCGCAACAGAGCGGCATGCAACTCTTTTACATAACCCGTAGAGAGTTGTCTTCGCCCTCCAACAAAATCCAATAAGCCTTCCAATGCCTCATATTGATCCTGAATAATTCGCGCCACCAGGGTGCTGTCACGATTGCTTGCTCCATGCGGAATGAGTGCTGCATCAATGCCCTTTTCGATAAGCGTGCGGGTTACGCCGCGGTCCAACCGATAGACGTCTTCGATCATGCCGGTTTCGATGGCCCACTCGCGCCGCAGCCGCTTGTCAAATTCTTCGAGCGCTCCGCTTTCGATCAGCTCTGCGCGCTGATTGGCCCAGACCCGTTTCAGTGCTTCCAGTTCTCCGTCGGTAAGGCTCTTCGGGTCTTCGCTGAAATCCTCAATCCGATGCCACTTGTATCCCGTCGTCATGGTATTTCCTCATGGTACGCCGCGCATCCTTGGCACCGCTCCCTTACGGTCGCGGCTCGGTTTCGGAGCCGCGCGCGTTAGCAAGCGGCCAAGACGCTGGCGGCGCTACAATATCCCCTATCGGAGATCTATGTCTCGTATTGTGCGCTGTTCCCTCATTCAGGCTTCCAACGCGGCTCCTCCCGATGCTTCGCTGGAACAAACCAAGCAGGAGATGATCGATAAGCACCTCGGCTTCATCCGGCAGGCCGCCTGGGCCGGCGCGCAGATCATCTGCTTGCAGGAGATCTTCTACGGCCCGTATTTCTGCGCCGAACAAACCACCCGCTGGTACGATTTCACCGAGCCGATTCCCGACGGCCCCACGATCAAAGTGATGCAGGACGCGGCGCGCCGCTATCAGACGGCAATCATCGTCCCCATCTACGAATGCGAACAGCAGGGCATCTACTACAACACCGCGGCCGTCATCGATAAGACCGGCGCTTACCTCGGCAAATATCGCAAGACGCATATCCCGCATGTCGCGCCCGGCTTCTGGGAGAAGTTCTATTTCAAGCCCGGCAATTTGGGATACCCCATCTTCGATCTGGGTTTCGCCAAGATTGGCGTCTATATCTGTTACGACCGCCACTTCCCCGAAGGCGCCCGTGCGCTGGGGTTGAACGGCGCCGAGATCGTCTTCAATCCTTCGGCCACCGTCGCCGGATTGAGCGAGCATCTCTGGAAACTGGAACAGCCCGCGCACGCCGTGGCCAACGGATACTTCATCGGCGCCATCAACCGCGTGGGTATCGAGGCGCCGTGGAATATCGGCGAGTTTTACGGCTCCAGCTACTTTTGCGACCCGCGCGGCTGTATCTTCGCGCAGGCGGCGCGCGACAAAGATGAAGCGCTTACCGCGGACCTCGACCTGGATATGATCGCCGAAGTCCGCAAGACCTGGCAGTTCTACCGCGACCGCCGCCCCGATATGTACGAATCCCTGGTAAAGGCGTAAATTTATGACCAAAGAAGAGATCATTCTCGCGCATAAGGAATTTCTGTTTCCGGCAGTCTTCCATTTCTTTAAAGAGCCGCTGGTCATCGCCCGCGCCAAGGATCAGTACGTCTGGGACGCCGACGGCAATCAGTACCTGGATTTCTTCGGCGGCATCGTTACTGTGGGCGTCGGCCATTGCAACGACCAGGTCACGGCAAAGATGCACCGGCAGCTCGATACCTTGCAGCATGTCTCCACGCTGTTTGCCAACGAGCCGCAGGCGGCGCTGGCGAAGAAGATCGCTTCGTTAACCCCCGGCCGCCAACTCACGAAATCGTTTTTCACCAACAGCGGCACTGAGGCGAACGAGACCGCGATTCTCGCGGCGCACTGCTATACCGGCAACACCGACATCATCGCTCTGCGCCACTCGTATCATGGCCGCTCGGCGCTGGCGATGACGCTGACCGGCCAAGGCGCGTGGCGCATGGGGCCGTCACAGGCCGGAATCGTGCACGCGCACAACGCCTACTGCTACCGCTGTCCGTTCGGGCTGACCTATCCGGACTGCGAAGTGAAATGCGCGCAGGATATGGAAGAGCTGATCCGCACCACTACCGGCGGCGCAGTCGCGGGATTCATCGCCGAGCCGATCCAGGGCGTGGGTGGATTCATCACGCCGCCCAAGGAATATTTTCAGATCATCGAGGGCATCGTGCGGAATCACGGCGGCATCTTCATCAGCGACGAAGTGCAGACCGGCTGGGGGCGCACGGGCGGCAAGTGGTTCGGCATCGAGCAATATGGGGTGACGCCCGACGTGATTACTTCGGCCAAGGGTCTGGCTAATGGCAGCCCGATCGGCCTCACCGTGGCCAAGCCCGAGATCGCGGATTCGATCACGCGCCTGACGATTTCGACATTTGGCGGCAATCCGGTGACTTCGACTGCTGCCAAGGCCGTGATCGATTTTATCGAAGAGCAGGACCTGCTCGCGAACTGCGCGGCCACAGGCGCGTATCTGCGCGAAGGCCTCGAGGATCTCAAGTCCAAACACGAAATCATCGGCGACGTGCGCGGGATGGGCTTGCTCCAGGCGATGGAACTGGTGCAAGACCGGAAGACCAAGGAGCCCGCCACGGCCGAAACCACGCTGGCGCTGGAGGCGGCCCGCGACAACCGCCTGCTTCTGGGCAAAGGCGGCATGTTCGGCAACGTGCTGCGCATCTCGCCGCCCATGAACGTAGGGCGCGCCGACGTGGATCAGTTTCTTCAGCTACTCGACCGGAGCCTGGCGGTCTGCGGCGCAGTCGCCGCCGGAGGCGTCAAGTGACCTTGCCGGTCCCGAGTAATCTCGAACGCTTCCCGGAATTGCATCCCGCATTCGATACGCAATCGGCGCTGGCCGAAGCGAACCGTTGTCTTTACTGTTACGATGCCCCCTGTAGCGCCGCCTGTCCCACGCATATCGACGTGCCGCGATTCATCAAGAAGATCGCAAGCGGCAACCTGCACGGTTCGGCAAACACGATTCTCGACTCCAACATTCTCGGCCTGAGCTGCTCGCGCGTGTGCCCGGTAGACGTGCTGTGCGAAGGGGCCTGCGTGATGCATCGCTACAACAAGCAGCCTATCGAGATCGGACGTTTGCAGCGCTACGCCATGGACCGGTTTTATGAACGCGGACCCCGCCTGACGCCGCATGCGCTGCCGGTAGCTACCGGCAAGGTGGCGTGCATTGGAGGGGGCCCCGCGTCACTCTCCTGCGCCGCTGAGCTGCGCCGCCGCGGATATCACGTCACGGTCTTCGACAACCGGCCCCTGCCGGGTGGTCTCAACACTTACGGAATTGCCGAGTACAAGCTGCGCCCGAGCGACAGCCTCCGCGAAGTCGGCCTGGTACAGTCGCTGGGCGTCGAATTCCGGCAGCAGGAAATCGCCAGCACGCAATCTCTCGATGAACTCGAAAAGGAATACGACGTGATCTTCCTCGGGATCGGCCTGGGGGCCATGGAGGCACTCGGCATTCCCGGTGAAGACCGGCCGGAAGTCATCGACGCGCTGCGCTTCATCGCGCACTATAAGACGCGCGACCTGGAAGTAGGCCGCGTCGTGGTGGTGATCGGCGGCGGCAATACGGCGATCGATGCGGCGAATGCCGCGCGCCGGCTCGGCGCCGACGAGGTCCACGTCTTTTATCGCCGCACGGAAAAGGAAATGCCGGCGTTCCTTTACGAGTACGAGAATTCGAAATTGGAAGGCGTGCAGTTTCACTGGCTGGCGCAGCCGGTCGAGATTCTGGAACGCGCGGTCCGGCTTGTCTCGACGCGGCTGGGCGCGCCCGATGCGAGCGGGCGCCGCAAGGCCGAGCCGGTTCCGGGCACGGAATTCGCTTTTGTGTGCGACATGGTGATTCCCGCCGTCGGCCAGTCGCGCTTCATGAAGCTGCTGGAGGGCTCGCGGGGAATCGATCTCGAGCACGGCTGCGTCGCCGTGGATCGTCCCACGGGGCGGACCAGCAACCCCAAATACTACGCAGGCGGCGATTGCGTCAACGGCGGCCGCGAGGTGGTGGACGCCGTGGCCGATGGCAAGCGCGCGGCGCTCGCCATTACGCGCCGTCTGGAGGCCGTCCGTGGCTGATCTTTCCACAGTCTTTGCCGGCGGCATCCGCTGCCCGAACCCCTTCTGGCTGGCTTCCGGCCCGCCGGCCAACTGCGGCGATCAGGTCATGCGCGCATTCGATGCAGGCTGGGGCGGCGCTGTGTGGAAGACCCTGGGAGAACCGATCGTCAACGTCTCCTCGCGCTACTCCAGCGTCGATTGGAACGGCCAACGCATGATGGGGCTCAACAACATCGAACTCATCACTGACCGGCCTCTGGAAACCAACCTGCGCGAAATCACCGAGGTGAAAAAGCGCTATCCGAAGCACGCCGTAATCGCCTCCCTGATGGTGGAATCGAAGCGCGAAGCCTGGCACGAAATCGTCCGGCGCAGTGAAGATGCGGGGGCCGATGGTCTGGAGCTGAACTTCGGCTGCCCGCATGGAATGAGCGAGCGCGGCATGGGCAGCGCCGTGGGCCAGGTGCCTGACTATTCCTGCATGATCACCGAATGGGTGAAAGAAGTGGCGCGCACGCCGGTGCTGGTCAAGCTCACTCCCAACATCACCGATATCCGCGCCGTGGCGCGCGCGGCGCGGCAGGGAGGCGCCGATGGGCTCTCCGCCATCAACACCATCAACTCGATTACCGGGATCGATCTCGATACGCTGACGCCACGGCCCAACGTGGGCGGGTCTTCCGGGCATGGAGGCTACTGTGGCCCGGCGGTGAAGCCGATTGCGCTGCACCTGGTGCAGCAGATTGCGTCGGACCCCGGCGTCCGCCTTCCCATCTCCGGTATTGGAGGAATTTCGGGATGGCGCGAGGCGGCCGAATTCATTCTCCTGGGCTGTGGCACGGTACAGGTCTGCACGGCTGCGATGCATTACGGCTATCGCATCGTGGAAGACATGATCGATGGCCTGAGCAACTGGATGGATGAGAAAGGCTTTCGCACCATTGAAGATTTCCGCGGCCTTTCCCTGCCCAAGGTCACGGACTGGAAGAACCTCGATCTGAATTACAAGATCGTCGCGCGGATCGATGCGCAGAAATGCATCGGCTGCGAGCTGTGTTATGTGGCCTGCTGGGACGGCGCGCACCAGTGCATCCACGTCGATGGACGCGACGCCAGCCGGATTACCGTGACGCCCATCGCGAAACTGGATTCGGTGTCCGGCGGAAACGGCAGCACGCCTCCGGAGCGCATTCCGCGAGTGGATGAAGCCGAATGCGTGGGCTGCAATTTGTGCTGGCTGGTCTGCCCGGTGGAAGGCTGCATCACCATGGAACAGATTTCGACCGGCCTGCCCCGCCAGTCGTGGGCAGAACGA
>PSRJ01000261.1 GCA_003175985.1 Terriglobia bacterium | reverse complement strand
CCCCGACCTGTTTCTCATGGACGAGCCGTTCGAGGGTGTGGACGCCGTCGGCGCCCGCCTCATGAAAGATATTCTCTCGGATCAAGTACGCCGCGGCGCCACCGTCTTTCTCACCTCGCACGTGCTCGAAGTTGTGGAACGCCTGTGCGACCGGATTGCCATCATCAACAATGGCGCCATCGTTACTTCGGGCACATTGGGGGAATTGCGCGCCGGAGGAGAGTCGCTCGAAGACGTATTCGTTCGGGTTTTGGGCGCGGAGCGGCAACTGGAACGCCTCGATTGGCTATGATTCAGGCGATCCTGCGAGCGCAATGGTTGAGTATGCGCCTGGCGCGCCGCGGGTCAATCCTGGCCCTGGTTACTGGAGTCATCTGGTATAGCTTCTGGTGCGCGGTTTCCTACGTTGTCTTCCGGCTCGCATTGGAATCGGATCTCTCCCGGTTGCGCAGCGCTATTCCCGCCGCCCTGCTCCTCATTTTCTTGTACTGGCAGGTGGCGCCTGTGATCTCGGCCAGCCTGGGGTCAGCTCTCGACATGCGAAAGCTGATGGTCTACCCGGTGCCTCACGGCAAACTGTTTCTGGTCGAGGTCCTGTTGCGCCTCACCACGGGCGCGGAAATGGTTCTGATGCTTGCCGGAGGCGCCATGGGGTTGGCCGGAAACCCCGGCGCGGGGGGCTGGCGCGCCACACCCCGCATCGTGATCGCGCTGCTGGTCTTCGTGGTGTTCAATCTGCTGGTTGCCTCGGGACTGCGCAGCCTGTTGGAGCGCCTTCTCTCCTACCGCCGCGTTCGCGAGGCTCTGGTCTTCCTTATGCTGGCCGTGTTCAGCGTACCCCGATTACTCGTAGTATCTGGCGTTGCGCCGAAGTCATTCAAAGGTTTCGAACCGTTGCTGCGGAGCGTTGCCTTTCCCTGGGTGGCGGCCGGAAACGCCGTCCTGGGTGACTCGTTTTGGATCTGCTCCCTGACTATCGCAGCCTGGACGCTCGCTGCAGGATGGTTCGGACGCTGGCAGTTCGAGCGCAATCTCCGCTTTGATGCCGCGGCCCGACAGGCTACTCCCGAGGCGTCAGCCGCCCGTCCGTCCTGGAGCGAACGCTTTTACCGGCTGCCGTCATCCTTCTTTCACGATCCTCTGGCCATTCTGGTGGAAAAGGAGCTGCGATCGCTCGCCCGCACACCTCGCTTCCGCATGGTGTTTGTGATGGGTTTTTCGTTCGGTCTCATTGTCTGGCTGCCTTTCGTGCTCGGCCCGGAAGGGAGCCGGCATAGCGCGTTCGGAGAGAATTTTCTGATTGTAGTCTGCGTCTACGCTCTGACTTTACTGGGCCAGGTCACTTATTGGAATAGCTTCGGGTTCGACCGCTCCGCGGTGCAGGTTTACTTCGTGACTCCCCAGCCCATCTCGCTCACCATTGTGGGCAAGAATATCGCCGCGCTCATTTTCATCTATCTGGAAGTGTTGATCCTGATCGGCCTCACGATGGCCTTGCGAGTGGGTGTGGGCTTCGAAAAGGTGATCGAGGCGCTTCTGGTCGTGGGAATCTGCGCGCTATACATGCTGGCGCTGGGTAACGTCAGTTCCGTTCACTATCCGCGGGCGCTGCAACCGGAGCGCGTCTCGCAGGGCGGCGCCTCCAGCCGCTTCCAGGCTCTGATATTTCTTCTCTATCCCGTGGCGCTCCTCCCGGTATTTTTGGCATACCTCGCCCGTTACGCCTTCCGAAGTCAGGCCGCTTTCATCGTAGTGTTGGCATTCGCCGCCCTGGTCGGTGGTGCTTTGTACTGGATTGCGATGGAATCGGCCTCAAACGGTCTCTCGAAACAGCGGGAGCGCATGCTGGGCGATCTGAGCCAGGAGGACGGGCCCGTAGCCTCCGCCTGAACCAGCCCTACTGCTTGCTCTTGAGCACCGCGACCAGTTCCTCCACGGCATCGGCGCTTTTCTTCAACATGGCCTGCTCTTCCGCCGTGAGCTTTACTTCGTAGATCTGCTCGATGCCGCGCGCGCCCAGTTTCACCGGCACGCCCACGAACAGACCGTGAATGCCGTATTCGCCTTCCAGGTATGCGGCGCAGGGTAACACCTTCTTCTTATCGCGCAAGATCGACTCGGCCATCTCCACAGCGGCCGCCGAAGGAGCATAATAGGCGCTGCCGGTTTTAAGATGTTTGACGATCTCCGCCCCGCCGTTTCGCGTCCGGTCGACGATCCGGTCGATGGTGGCCTGGTCCATCAACTCGCTAAGAGGAATTCCGGCAACGTTGCTCAAACGAACCACGGGCACCATGGTGTCTCCGTGCCCTCCCAGCACCACTGCAGTCACATTTTCTACGGAGACCTTTAGCTCCTGCGCGATGAAGGTGCGGAAGCGGGCGCTATCCAAAACGCCGGCCATGCCGATGACCCGGTTCCTGCTGAACTTCGAAACCCAGTAAGCCGCCTGCGCCATGGCATCTAGCGGGTTGGTCACGACGATGAGAATGCAGTTGGGCGAGTACTTCACCAACTGTTCAGTGGCGGTGCGTACGACATCATAGTTCGCCATCAACAGGTCGTCGCGGCTCATCCCCGGTTTGCGCGGAAAACCTGCGGTAAGGATGGCGATATCCGAACCGGCGGTTGGTTCGTAATCATTCGACCCCGTGACGGTCACGTCATAGCCTTGCACCGGCCCGGACTGGAGCAGATCGAGCCCCTTGCCTTGCGGGACGCCTTCCACGACATCCACGAGGACGACGTCTCCGAGTTCTTTTTCCGCCAGGCGCAACCCGCAATTGGCGCCCACGTTGCCAGCGCCCACAACCGTAATTTTCTTTCGCAAGAGAAAAGCTCCTTTTGGGATTGGAGAATGGAAAGAAGATTATATCAGCGGTTTTAAGGAAGAAGCCTTCGACTCCGCCTATGTTGTGCGGCCGACCCAATAATTCGGTCGACGGCGGTGGTGAGCTACCGCCAATATCAGTAATGTGCTCGGCTGAATCGTATAGATCAGCGAGTACTGGAATTTTCGCAACGGACGTTTGCGGACCGAGGGGAGAATCTCCTCCGCTGCTTCCGGAAATTTGGCTATGAAGTTCTCAGCGCGGCGCACTTCCATAAAAAAGCGTCGTCCGATCCCAGGTGCCCGCTGCTCAAGATATCCAATCTCGCTGAGCAACTCCTGCTCAGCAGCTTCGTGGTATTCGATTGGTTTCACCGGAAAAGCGTTTCCGCTTTCCGCGCGACCTCTTCTGCCGAAATCCCTGCGGCACGCCCACCCCGATATTGTTCCAGCCGCCTCATTGCTTCTTCAGCCCAAAGAAGCTCCGCTTCCTGTTCGCTGAGATCCTCAAGGCTGGTGAGTAATTCCTGGACTAATGTTGCCCGATCACGAACCTCCAGAAGTAGGGCATCTTGCAGCACTTCAGCGGCATTCCGCATTCGTTCCTCCTGCCCTATTGTACGGCCCCCTGCTTCTCTCCAATCACCAGCACCGTCTCGAAGTAGGGCGCCTCCTGCTCGCGGTGGACAATCGCGGTTTCCAGCTTCTGGAAGCCGGCGGCCTTCAGGTAGCGCTCCAGTTCCAGTTCCGTGAAGCCGAGCCAAACGTCGGCATACATTTCGCGCGCCTCCTCGAATTGATGGCGATTCAGATCGAGGATGGCGATGCGGCCGCCGGGCTTGAGAATGCGCCATGCCTCGTTGATCGCCCGCTCCGGGTGCGGCGCGTGGTGCAGGGCCTGGCTGAGGAATGCCAGGTCAATGGTTCCGCTGCGAATTGGCACATCTTCGATGTCCCCGAGCCGGTATTCGAGATTCTCGATGCCATGCGTGCGCGCCAGCTCGGAGCCGAACTCCACCATCTTCTCGGAGTTGTCGATGGCAATGACCTTCCTGGCCCGCTGCGCCATGAGTTGCGCAAGGGTGCCCTCTCCGGCGCCGAGGTCCGCGATCACCATGGGCGGCAACAGCTTCAGCAGAGCTTCGGCGATTCCCTTCCAGGACCGTCCTGGTACGTACTCGCGGCCGAACTTCCCGGCCAGCTCGTCGAAGTAGCGCCGCATCCTGTCTTTACGCTTCCGGAGCACCAGCCGGAGGGCCTCGCGATCCTCGGCCGCCTCGGGAATTTCGGGGGCGGCGCGGCGCAGCAGGTCCATGACATCCACAGGAGCATTAAGCCTGTAGAATGCGTTCTTTCCGGTCCTGCGGTCATCCACCAGGCCCACGTGTTTGAGTTGTGAAAGGTGTGTGGAAATCTGGCTTTGCCCCTTGCCCAGGATCTCCTGCAGCTCTGCCACCGACAGCTCCTCTTGTTCCAGCAAGAGAAGCAGCCGGAGCCGGTTCGGATCGGCAGCCAGACGCAGGGATTTGAGGATTGACGCCATCGCCGGGAATAGTCTAATATCAATCTATCAAGATTTATTGATACGAGGGAACGAATGGGTACTGCGACGCTGAATCAGACCATTACCGATTTCAAAGTTGCCGATCTGGCGCTGGCCGACTGGGGCCGCAAGGAAATTACGATAGCCGAGCACGAAATGCCCGGCCTGATGGCCATCCGCGGCAAGTACGCGAAGGAGCGGCCGCTGGCGGGTGTGCGCATCACGGGCTCGCTGCACATGACCATTCAAACGGCGGTGCTCATCGAGACCCTTGCCGAACTGGGCGCTTCGGTGCGGTGGGCAAGCTGCAACATCTTCTCCACGCAGGATCACGCCGCTTCGGCCATTGCCGCCGCCGGCATCCCGGTCTTCGCCTGGAAGGGCGAATCGCTGGAAGATTATTGGTGGTGCACCTACCAGGCTCTGAGCCATCCCGATGGCAAGGGTCCGGAGTTGATCGTGGACGATGGCGGCGACGCCACGCTTCTGATCCACAAGGGCTTCGAACTGGAAAACGGTAGCGATTGGGTGAATACTCCCTCCGCCAGCCACGAAGAAAAGGTCATCAAGGATTTACTGCGGCGGATTCATGCCGAGAACGCCCGCCACTGGCACGAGATCGCCAAGGAATGGCGCGGCGTTTCGGAAGAAACCACCACCGGCGTGCATCGTTTATATAAGATGCAGGAAGCGGGCACTCTACTCGTTCCTGCCATTAACGTGAACGATTCCGTCACGAAATCCAAGTTCGATAACCTCTACGGCTGCCGCGAATCGCTGGCCGATGGCATCAAGCGCGCTACCGACGTGATGGTGGCGGGCAAGGTCGCAGTGGTCTGCGGATACGGCGACGTGGGCAAGGGTTCGGCGCATTCGCTGCGCGGAATGGGCGCGCGCGTGGTAGTCACGGAGATCGATCCCATTAACGCGCTGCAAGCCGCGATGGAAGGCTTTGAAGTAACGACCATCGAAGACACACTGGGCCGCGGCGACATTTATGTCACCTGCACCGGCAACCTCGACATCATCACTCTGGAGCACATGCAGCAGATGAAGGATCAGGCTATCGTCTGCAACATCGGTCACTTCGATAACGAAATCCAGATGGATCGCCTCAATTCGTCAGAGGCCAAGAGACTCAACATCAAACCGCAAGTCGATCAATACACCTTCCCCACGGGCAACAGCATCTTCGTTCTCGCCGAAGGCCGGCTGGTGAACCTTGGTTGCGCCACGGGGCATCCCAGCTTCGTCATGAGCAACAGCTTCTCGAACCAGACCCTGGCGCAGATCGATCTGTGGAAGAACAAAGACACCTACAAACCGGGCGTTTACACTCTGCCTAAACGGCTGGACGAGGAAGTGGCCCGCTTGCATCTGGAAAAGATCGGGGTTAAGCTCACCAAGCTGACGCCGAAGCAGGCCGAATACCTTGGAGTGGCGGCCGAGGGCCCCTACAAGCCGGATCATTATCGATATTAAGGATTACGTTTTAATACCCGCAGGAGGACAATTTGCCAGAAACACAGAAATTTCTTTTCACCTCGGAATCGGTCACCGAAGGCCATCCCGATAAAATCGCCGACCAGATTTCCGACGCCGTACTCGACGCCGTGCTCGCGGACGACCCGACGGGTCGCGTGGCGTGCGAAACCCTGGTCACCACCGGAACCTGCATCGTAGCCGGTGAAATCACCACCAAGACGCACCTCGATATTCCGAAAATCGCGCGGGGAACCATCGAGTACGTCGGCTACAACGATGCCAGCTATGGGTTCGATTGTCACACCTGCGGCGTGCTCAACCTCATTCAGACGCAGTCGCCCGACATCGCGATGGGCGTGGACACGGGCGGCGCCGGCGATCAGGGCCTGATGTTCGGTTATGCCTGCGATGAAACCGATGAGTTGATGCCCTTGCCGATCGAAATGGCCCACAAGTTGGTACAGCGTCTCTCAACTGCCCGGAGAGAAGGCATCCTCGAATTCCTTCGCCCTGATGGCAAGAGCCAGGTTTCGGTCGAGTACGTGGATAACAAACCGAAGCGTATCGAAGCCGTAGTCATTTCCACGCAACACGCCCCGGAAGTGAGTACGGAGGAACTGCGCCGGGAAGTGAAGAAGCACATCATCGACCCCATCGTGCCTTCGAACATGGTGGACTCGCACACGAAGTATCACATCAATCCGACTGGGCGTTTTGTAGTAGGTGGTCCCCACGGGGATACCGGCCTCACGGGCCGCAAGATCATCGTGGATACCTACGGCGGCATGGGCCGTCACGGCGGCGGCGCGTTTTCCGGCAAGGACCCGACGAAGGTCGATCGTTCCGCATGCTACATGGCCCGCTACATTGCCAAGAACATCGTAGCCGCTAAGTTGGCCACGCGTTGCGAGGTGCAGCTTGCCTATGCGATCGGCGTGGCGGACCCGGTTTCGGTCACCGTGAACACGTTTGGCACCGGCACCATTGCGGACGGCCGCTTCACCGACCTGGTGCGCGAGAATTTCAAGCTGACGCCGCGCGGCATTATCGAGACTTTGAATCTCCGCCGCCCGATCTACCGCAAAACCGCTGCGTTCGGCCACTTCGGCCGCAACGAAAGCACGTTTAGCTGGGAAGCCACCGACAAGGCCGCCGCTTTGAAAGAGCAGGCCGCTACAGCCCTCGCGGCTGCGAAGTAGTTTCTTGCGGGGCAGAGCGTGGCTCCGCCCCGGTGCCTAATTCACTGGATTTCCGGCTAGAGATGACCTATGTCGTGGGAATCCGGAGCGCCACCACCATCTGGAAGCCGGGCACGCTACGTCGCCAGCTTCCTCAGCCAGTTGGAGCCCGTGTTTCCTTCTGGCTCTCTGCTATGAGGTGTGTTTGGGCAGCTTACGCTGCAATTATTCTTGACAAGCGACGATGCTGCATTCATCAGCGGGGAGGCGATTGTCGTAGACGGCGGTCAGGATCGCATTGGCTGGGGTTACTGGTGGAAAGACGTATTGTATACTTGGCTGGTGTCGCCGGAACAGGAGCAACTTGTCTGTGATGCGCTCGTGGATCTTGGT
>PSRJ01000307.1 GCA_003175985.1 Terriglobia bacterium | reverse complement strand
GAGGCAGGGATTCGAACCCCGATACGCAGATCCAGAGTCTGCAGTCTTACCGTTAGACGACCTCCCAACGGGTGAGTCCTTATTTTATCAAACGGGTCGGCGTCGAATCCAGGTTGATCCCGCGTAGTACACTGAAACTTCGAAATGAAGAAGTATTTGCGGCTGAGCGTCCTGGCGGCGCTGGCCGTGGCCTGGGCCGGGGCCGTCGATTGGAAAACCCTGAAGCCGCAGGGGTATGTAAGCGACTTTGCAGGTGTGATCGACGGCGCGAGCCGCCAACAGTTGGAGAATTACTGCGCGATTGTGGAGCGGTCCACGGGCGCGCAGATGGCGCTCGTTACTATCCCCACGCTCGAAGGCGAGCCCATCGAAGACGTCGCCAATACCATTTATCGCAATTGGGGAGTGGGACAAAAAGGCAAGAATGAAGGCATTCTGCTGCTGCTGGCCATCCGGGATCGGCGCAGCCGTCTCGAGATCGGCTATGGGCTCGAGCCCAATCTGCCGGACGGCTTAGACGGGAGCATCCTGCGCGAGATGCGGCCGGCGCTGCGGCAACAACATTACGGTGAAGCGATGATGGCGGCGGCATCGACTCTCGGTAACGCCATCGCCGCGGCAAAGCACGTGGCGCTAAATGCTCCGTTGCAGCGACGTATCCGCCGCACACCCAGCGATTCCATTCCATGGCCGATGCTGCTCGGCGGGTTGTTTTTGTTGTTGTGGCTGATGCGCGGCGCCGGGCCAAGAGGTTATAGCGGCCCGGGAGGCGGCGGGTTCTTGCCGGGGCTGATCCTGGGGAGCGTGTTGGGCCGGGGAAGTTGGGGAAGCCGCGGCAGCGGAGGTTTCGGCGGTTACGATTCCGGCGATGGCTTCGGCGGATTTGGCGGCGGGGACTCCGGAGGCGGCGGCGCCTCCAGCGACTGGTAACAAGCAATGGAAAAGATGCTGGACCAACTGGTAGAAAGACTCCGAAACGCCCACGGCGAAAGACTGATCTCCATTGTGCTCTACGGCTCGGGCGCCGTGGGAGACCACCATGCGAAATACTCCGATCTCAACGTCCTCTGCGTGTTGAGCGTCATCACGCCGCGGGAACTTCGGGCCAGCGAGGAGATCTTCCGCTGGTGGCGGGAGCAGGGCAGTCCCTCGCCGCTGTTGCTTACCGAGCAGGAAGTGGCCAACTCCACGGATTGTTTCGCAATCGAGTTCCTGGATATTCAGCATCAGCATCGGCTGCTTTTCGGGAAGGATGTGGTGTCCGGTCTGGCGATTGACCGCTCGTTTTACCGCGCCCAGGTGGAACACGACCTGCGTGCTAAACTGCTGCGTCTTCGTCAGAAGGCTTCGGGGATGCTTTCAGACGCCGATCTGCTGCGGAGATTGCTGGTGGACTCCATCTCCACTTTTTCCGTATTGTTCCGGCATGCGCTCGCACTGCACGGGATCGAGGTCGCAGCGCGCAAGCGCGACGTCATCGAACGCGCCCGCGAACAATTCGGAATCGACCCGCTTCCCTTTGAAAAGCTGCTGGCGATTCGGGAGGAAAACCTCAAGCCCCGCGAAGTGGAACCAGTGGCGCTGCTAACCTCTTATCTGGAGAGCATCGGAAAGGTGATCGATGCGGTGGACCGCCTGGAAAAATAGGAGACTGTTCGTATGAAGGTTGCTTTGATTGTGATCGCGGTGCTGTTAGTCCTGGCAGTAGCCGCGGGAGGCCAGTTTGTCAGTGTGCGCAACGATCTGGTGACGCAACGGGAAGCGGTAAGTGCCGCCTGGTCGCAAGTAGATATCGCCCTGCAGCGCCGTGCGGATCTCATCCCCAACCTGGTGGAGACCGTAAAGGGTTATGCGAAGCAGGAGACCACTGTATTCAAGGATATCGCCGATGCCCGGGCGGCCCTGATTGGCGGCCGCTCTCCGCAGGAGAAAATACAGGCCAATGATCAGCTCTCGAATGCGCTCTCGCGACTGCTGGTGATTTCCGAGAACTATCCGCAGTTACGTTCTAATGAGAATTTTCTGCGATTGCAGGATGAGATTGCCGGAACGGAAAACCGCATTGCCGTGGAGCGTCGCAAGTATAATGAGACTCTACAGCGCTACAACACCGCAATTCAGGTGTTTCCGAACAACATCGTGGCCGGGATGGCGGGGTTCAGCCGTAATGACGCGTATTTCACCACCGCTCCGGGGGCGCGCACCGCGCCCAAGGTGGCATTCTAGGAGATCCGCCAAAATGGCTCACGTTGAAAAGTTACAGCAAATTGCCACAGGTTTGAACATACCCTTTGTGGAGCGACACATTTTCCTGTGCGCGGAGCAGACCAAGCCGAAATGCTGTTCCGAGGAAGTCGGCGCCGAAGCCTGGGCCCACCTCAAACGGCGTTTGGCGGAACTGAAGCTGCTCGACCGCGTTTACCGGACCAAGGCCAACTGCCTGCGGGTTTGCGAACAGGGGCCGATTGCCGTTGTCTACCCGGAAGGAGTCTGGTATCACTCCGCCACTCCGGAAGTGCTGGAACGGATTATCCAGGAACACCTCATCGAAGGACGCGTGGTGGAGGAGTTTGTCTTTGCGCGCAGCCCGGTATGCGCGCAGTCTTTCCGTTTCGAAGGTTTGCTCGGGGGCTTGGAAGGCCTGTAGACTACACGCCGGCGATGAACTGATCCGGCCGGATCCAGCCTACGGATACGCCGGTCATAATGATGCCGATGCACACAATGAGGGCGGCGGAAGCCACCGGAAGCAGGCGGAACGCGGCGTGTTGGGACGCCTTGTTGCTGTCGGGCAGAAGATTCTTGGCGTAGAGAACGATCAGTCCGATCGCCATCAAGACTCCGGCCAGACCCAAACTGAACGCCACCAGCAAACTGAGTCCGAGGCCAATACGGCCCAATGCGATCGAGCTCAGTAAGAGCACCAGCGCCGACGGGCAAGGCACGAGCCCTCCGCTGGCGCCCAGCGCAATGAGACTGCCAAGCGTTACGTCGCCTTCCGGAACGTGGCTGTGAACATGGCCATCGCCGTGATCGTGAACCAAAGTCTCATGCGAGTGGTGATGGTCGTGAGAGTGGTCATGATCGTGGTGATGATGTACGTGATCATGATGATGGTGCACGTGCTCGTGGACGTGGTCATGATCATGATGGTGATGGTGTGCATGCTTTTGCGCCGTCCGAATGCGTTTGTATAGCAGCATGCCGCCGATCCAAACAATCGAGAGTCCCGAGATTGTACCGAGGACCGGGGTGATCTTCTCCGGCATGACAAATTGGGAAAGGAACAAGGTCGCGATGCCCAGCAAAAACACGCTAACGGTGTGCGTGAACGTGACCATCCCGCCGAGGAAGATGGCGTGTTTCGCTGTGCCGCGCGAGCCGACCAGGTAAGCCGCGACGATGGTCTTTCCATGGCCGGGAGACATGGCGTGGATCGCGCCGAGCCCGAACGCCACCGCCAGCCCGATCAGCATCATGCTGAACGGGATTTCATTCCGATGCAGCAGCCGCGCGAGAAAGTCGCTTTGCGCGATGGAACCTGATTGTTCCGCGGCTGCCAGCAAAGCAGGTGACAGCAGAAAAACCGGCAAGGAAAGATACCGTTTCATTACAATGGTCCTTACGAATTGTACTGCGATTCGGATCATGAAGAGAGTCATCACCGCACAGGATGTTCCCGAAACCGGCGACTTTCGCGTGGCCCTGGGAAGCATTGTGACGCCCTCGGCGCGCGAACTGATCGCGGCTCGCGGGGTGCGGCTGCTCGAAGTCGCGGAGGATCAACTTCCCGGCGCGCCCCCGCACAAGACCATCGCTATGGGTTCGGACCACGGTGGATACCGGCTCAAAGAAGCGCTGAAACCGGTGTTGTACAGCCTCGGCCTGGAAGTGAAAGACGCCGGAGTGCACGACGAAAAGCCCGCCGACTATCCCGACCTGGCGGTGGCCGTCGCGGAACTGGTTGTTTCCGGCGCGGCCACGCGAGGCATTCTGATCGATGGCGCCGGTATCGGCTCTTCCATTGCCGCCAACAAGATTCCAGGCATCCGCGCGGCCCTGTGCTATGATAAGGCATCCGCCCGAAACAGCCGAGAACACAATGATTCTAATGTGCTTACTCTCGGTGCGCGACTTCTGACTGCGAACCAGGCGGAAGAAGTTTTACGGACCTGGATCGGCACTCCATTTGCCGGCGGGCGTCACCAGGGACGAGTCCAGAAGATTCTTGACATCGAGCAGCGTTACCTGAGGAAGCCGTGAGTCCCGCGGAACTCGACAGCCTTGTCGCCCAGATCGGGGAAGAGATCCTGGCCCGCATCAACAGTGCGGGTGCGCCCGCAAAGAAGGGCGAGGGATTGAACCTGCCCGACCAGGTGTGTCCCGGTTGCCAGCAGCGGTGTCCGCAGACCTGCGCGCGCAACACAAAGGAGATTATTGCGGCAGGGGCTTCGCGCGTATCGGCGAGCGACCGCCTCACTCGCATCGACTCTGCCATCGCGGCATTGATCGATCACACGATTTTGAAGCCGGAAGCAACGCGCGCCGATATCGTCAAAGTGTGCCGCGAGGCGCGCCAGTATGGGTTTGCGAGCGTGTGCGTGAATCCCTACTGGGTGCCGGTGGTGCGAACGGAGCTTACTGGCTCTCCCGTGAAGGTCTGCTCGGTCGTTGGGTTTCCTCTGGGAGCGACGAGCACCGAAGCCAAAGTGGCGGAATCAGAAGCCGCGCTGCGTGCGGGTGCGCAAGAACTGGACATGGTCATTAACGTGGGCGCCCTCCGTTCGGGCGACCACGAAGCAGTCAAGATGGATATTCAGCAAGTGGTGAGGGTCGCGCACGAAGCGGGGGCCATCGTGAAGGTAATCCTCGAGACGGCGCTTCTCGACGATAACCAAAAGGCCGTGGCTTGTACATTATCCAAGCTGGCCGGCGCGGATTTCGTCAAGACCTCTACCGGCTTCGGACCTTCGGGAGCCACTGCGCAGGATATCGCCTTGATGCGCCAGGTGGTAGGCCCCGAAATGGGCGTGAAAGCTTCCGGCGGAATTCGCACGTTGTCCGACCTGAAGGCCATGACTGCGGCGGGAGCCACGCGTATCGGCGCCAGCGCCAGCGTGAAGATCGTCGAGGCCGCAGCTGCCTGATCCGCGCCGCCCGGCCACAGAGAGAACCATGCAACCCGCACGGAAAACCACGATTCGTTTTCAAGAGCGGTCGGAACTGCTCGATTTCTTGCTAGAAGTGTCGGGGGCTACGGCCCAAACACTCGATCTCGATCAGCTCCTCGCCAACGTGGCCGAAATTGTTCACAAGGTGTTGCCGTACGATCTGTTCGCCATTTTGCTGTATAGCGAGAAGCGCCAGAACCTGCGTATCCGCTACGCCGTCGGACATCGCGAAGAGCTAGTCGCGAGCCTTTCTCTAGCCTTGGGCGAAGGAATTACCGGAACCGCTGCCGCGCGCCGTGAGCCTGTGCTGGTGGGAGACGTGCGCAAAGATCCGCGCTATCTCAACAGCGTGGATGCCGTGCGCACCGAGCTCGCCGTGCCCATGACGGTGCGGGGCAAGCTGGTCGGTGTCATCGACCTGCAATCTACGCGCGTGGATGCATACACCGAATACGATCGCGCCCTGCTCCGGCTGATCGCCGGCCGGGTGAGCATCGCCATTGAGAATGCACGGCTCTACCGCCGGGTGGAGCGGCAAAACCGTACACTCAAGACACTGGCCAATATTTCGCGCGAGTTTTCGTCGATCCTGAACCTGAACGAGCTGCTGGGCAAGATCGCCAGCACCATGCGCGACCTGATTAACTACGACGCATTCAGTATCCTGCTGGTGGATCACGATGCCAAGGCGCTGCGGCATCGCTTCAGCATCCGTTATGACGAGCGTGTAAATATCGATAACATTCCTCTCGGAAAAGGAATCACCGGCGCCGCCGCGGAATCGCGTGAGGTGGTGCGGGTACACGACACCGCCAAAGACCCCCGCTACATCTCCTCGCATCCCGATATTCGCTCGGAAGTGGCCGTGCCGCTGCTCGCGCACGACCGGGTGGTGGGAGTGATGGATCTGGAAAGTGAGCGGGTCGGTTATTTCACCGACGATCATGTCCGCACCCTGGCGCTGCTTGCCCCGCAAATCGCCAGCAGCGTGGAAAATGCGCGGCTCTATGAAGAGCTAGCCGCCCGCGAGAGGCGCATGGAGGAGGATCTCAAGGCGGCGCGCGAGCTGCAGAGCGTCCTGCTGCCGGATTCGGTGCCCGAAATTGAGGGTCTGGAAGCCGCGGTGCGCTTGCGGCCGGCCCGCCAGATCAGCGGGGATATCTACGACATCTTCGAACATAAGGACAGCCAGACCGTAATCGCCATGGGCGATGTGAGCGGCAAAGGCGCAGCCGCGGCGCTGTACGGCGGCCTTATGAGCGGGCTGCTCCGCACTCTGGCGCCACGCCGCCGCCGGCCGGCGGAGCTTCTGAAGGCGCTGAACGACGCGTTGATCGAACGCAAAGTGGAATCGCGCTACGTAACCTTATGTGTGTTTCTCTGGGATCCGGCCACCCGCCAGATTGTAATGGCGAATGCCGGCGCGTTGCCGCCGATGATCTGCCGGGGCAGCGAGATTCTAAAGATTCGCGTAGAAGGTGTGCCGCTGGGGCTGCTCGATTCCCGCGAGTACGAGGAAGTGCCGTTCCAAACCGAGCCTGGCGATCTGCTGGTTCTCTACTCGGATGGCATCACCGATCATATTAATCCGGCCGGCACCGAGTACGGCCGCGGACGCCTGGCCCAGGTGGTGCGAACGCATTGCGAAACGCCGGCCGCAAACCTGGTTGAAGCAATCTTCAAAGATGTAGACCGCTTTGCCAAGGCAGCTTTCGACGACCAGACTGTTTTCGTGATGAGAGTGTTATAGAAAGCGGCCGATATGTTCCACTATTCCCAATCCGACCTTTACTGCGAACAAACCGCTCTGGCCGATCTGGCGGCACACGTCGGAACACCGGCTTACGTTTACTCCAGCCGCGCGATTCTCGAGAACTTCAACGCCTATCACGACGCTTTTGGGGATATCCCGCACCGCGTCTGCTATGCGGTGAAGGCTAATTCGTCCCTCGCGGTTCTTGGCCTGCTGGCCCGCGCGGGCGCCGGATTCGACATTGTCTCCGGCGGCGAGTTGTTCCGAGTGCTGAAGGCCGGAGGCGATGCGTCGCGTGTGGTCTTCTCGGGAGTGGGGAAGACCGCGGACGAAGTGGAATATGCGCTGGAGGAAGGCATTCACAGCTTCAATTGCGAATCGGAGGCGGAACTTGCGCTGATCGATGCAATGGCTTCACGGCGCGGCGTGAAAGCGGGATTCGCCATCCGGGTGAATCCGGATGTGGACCCCTCCACGCATCCCTACATCGCCACGGGACTCAGTGAGCACAAATTCGGTATCGCCATTTCCGAGGCTAAGGCAGTCTACGAGCGGGCCAAGACCTTTTCGAACCTGGTTGCCGAAGGCGTCAGTTGCCATATCGGCTCGCAGATTCTCGATCCTAGTCCGATCCTGGAAGCGGTGGATAAAATCCTGGCACTGGCCGGTTCGCTGCGCAGCGAGGGACACCCCATCCGCCATCTCGATTTGGGCGGCGGGCTGGGTGTGGCCTACCATTCCGGTGAGAAAGCGCCGGCGATCGGCGCATTCATCGAAAGCCTGCATGCCCGATTGCGCGCCAGCGGGGTGTGTGTGATGGTCGAACCCGGCCGCTCCATCGTCGGTCCCGCGGGTGTATTGTTGACGCGCGTGCTTTACCGCAAGAAGAGCGGCGACAAGGAATTCGTGGTGGTGGATGCCGCGATGAACGATCTCATAAGGCCGTCGCTCTACCGCGCGCATCACGAAATCATTCCGCTGCGCAAACGCGATTTGCCTTCGATTACGGCCGACGTGGTTGGCCCCGTGTGCGAGACTGGCGATTTTCTGGCCCGGGACCGCCACATGGCTAATGTGTTACCCGGCGATTTCCTCGCCGTATGCACTGCAGGAGCCTATGGATTTGTACTCTCGTCGAACTACAATTCGCGCCCGCGCGCTCCCGAAGTGCTGGTGGAGGGCGCTACCTATCGAGTGATCCGCCGCCGCGAAGGGTTTGAAGATCTCATCCGCGGAGAGACGCTCCCTTAGACGGGGACACTTAGACGGGGACAACTTAGACGGAACTTAGACGGGGGACTTAGACGGGGACAGGACTTAGACGGACTTAGACGGGGACAGACGGAACGTTTGCGAGATTTTCCGGCCCCGCGCCTCACTGTTGCATTATGGCGCGTCTCGCACGCGTGATCGCGCCCGGCGTGCCGCATCACATTACGCAGCGCGGCAACGCTCGCCGGGTAGTTTTTGAAACCGACGCCGACCGGCTCGTTTACCTCGAATTACTCGACGCCAACCGCCGCCTGTACGGAGTGGCGATTCTCGGCTTCTGCCTGATGTCGAACCACGTTCATCTGGTGGCAATTCCGGAGCGCATGGGATCGCTGGCACTTGCTCTCCGCCACACGCACGGGAGGTACGCCGCTTATCTCAACGCGCGGCAGAACGCCTCCGGCCATGTCTGGCAGGGCCGGTATTACTCCTGCCCGTTGGACACTAACCACCTGTGGGCGGCCCTGCGTTATACCGAGTTGAATCCGGTGCGCGCGGGGCTAGCCGTCTCGCCGGAACGGTATCCCTGGTCAAGCGCCGCGACGCACACCGGATATCCTGGCGTCGAACTGCCGCTCGTACTGGACGCAGGGCTCTGGTACGAGGAGTGGAATGCGCATTCGTGGCGGGAGTTTCTGGGGAGCACAGAGGGGGATGGGGAAGTTGAGGTGTTACGCACCAACACACATACCGGTCGACCGCTCGGCACGAAGGAGTTTGTGGAATCGGTGGAGCGCAGTCTGGGCCGGCGGCTGGCGCCGCAGAAGGGCGGCCGCCCGCGCCATCCGGCGGCGCAGCCGCGCCAAGCGGTATTTCCTTTCTGAAGTTAGGGCGAACGTTCCGTCTGTCCCCACATAAAGAAAGAGCAAGCGGTTACGGCAGCACCACTTTCAGATAATTGAGTTTGCCGTTTTGCACTTCCACCTGCTGTGTGCTTTGCTTCCCATCTTTTTCCACGGTGATCTTGTACGTGCCGGGAGCAAGCGTGATCTCGGCGGGAGTTACCTCAGCTCGCTTTTGTCCGTTCACTGCGATGGAAGCTCCGCGCGGCACGCTGGTCAACATGAGAGTGCCTCCCGGGGCGCGCAGTACGATTGTGGGGACTTCAATCGCGCTCGATCCGATGTCCACTTCACGGTGCTCGATTTGATAACCCGGCATGGTAATGGCGACATGATGTCTGCCGGGCGTGGCGTCCAATGAGCACGGAGTGGTACAGGCCAGCTCGGGATTGCCATCTATAGTCGCAGTCGCTCCCGAAGGGCTGCTACTCAACGTGACTGGCTGCGCGGCCGCAATAGTCCGGGTTGGCACACGGCGTAGTGGTTCTCTACGGACCGGCTCTACCGGCTTCTCCTCGGCCGTAACAGGCAGCGGCTCGGGCGGCGGCATGGGGCTCGGCTTTTCATCCGGCTTCTGGGCCGGCGCCGGAGCAAGAGGAGCTTGAGCCGCCTCGGTTTTCTTGACCGGTGCTTCTGGTTTCCGCTGCTCGATGAGCCAGGGTCCGGCTTGCCAGCCGATCAGCGCGAGAAGTCCGGTCGCCACCGTGATCGCGACCAGGAAGGGCACGAAAGCGGTTTTATGCCCCGGCGCCTTCACTCCGGTAGTGGTATCTCTTCGCGGATTCCGCGCCGGCGGGAGTGTGACTCGCGGCTTTGCCGCCTCGGCCAGGGTGGGCGCGTTCAAGCTGCCGCCCCGGGCCATCGCTTTCCAGCCACGGCTAGCCGCACAGGCTTTTTCGAGGGCTTCGGCGAATTCCTGGCACGAGCGGTACCGCCCATCGGGTTTCTTGGCAAGTCCCTTGCGAACCGCGTTCTCGATCGGTCCAGCCAGGGTCGGGTTCAAGCGATGCAGGGACACCGGCTCCTCTGCAACGATCTTGTAGACCACTGTGGTGAGATGTTCCCCCGTGTACGGTTTCTCCCCCGTGAGCATTTCGTATGCAATTACCGCCAGTGAGAACTGGTCCGACCGCCCGTCCACGGCGAGTCCCTGCACCTGTTCCGGCGACATGTAATGCGGGGTTCCCACGATGGTGCCGGTGACTGTGAACTGATCTGTCGCTGTGATCTTGGCGATTCCGAAGTCGGTGATCTTGACCGTGCCATCGGCGGCGATCATAATGTTGGCCGGCTTGATATCGCGATGCACGATCCCTTTCTGGTGGGCATAATCCAGCGCGGCCGCCGTCTGGCCCAGAATGCTGAAGATTCGTTCGGGAGTGATCGGGCCATTTTCGGAGAGGATGTGATCTAGTGTCGGCCCATCCACATATTCCATCGCGATATAGGCGAGGTCGTCCTGCTGTTCGACATCGTAGATCGTGACGATGCCCGGGTGAGAGAGCATGCCGGCCGAACGCGCCTCGCGCAACAGGCGTTCCCGCAGACGCGCCTGTTCTTCGGGCTTGAGAGCATCGCTGAGGCGGATCGTCTTAATGGCAACCGGCCGGCCGATGTTGGGGTCAATGGCATGGTAGACCACACCCATGGCTCCCCGGCCCAATTCCCTGACAATCTTATATCGGCCGATGCGATCCACTTGTCTCTAGTGATAGCATACGGCTTTCCGAAGCCCAGGACCGGCTACCGCCCGGCTGGCATTTCGGCGGGCTCGAGGTAGTCATCCCATAAATCGACGAAAACGGAATCGCGCGGCGAAGCCCGCTCGCCCCACAACTCGCGCGCTGTGAACCGCACGGAATAGACATGCTGCGGTTTCTCTCCAAGGAATTGGGCGTTGGTATCCGGAAAAACAAATACTCCGTGGTCGCGATCGATTATGCCCTGCCGCCCGCGCGCGTAACGCGGCAGGCGGGTATGGCCTGCCGGATGCATATTGCGCGCGCGCACATCCTGGCCTACGCGGAACCGCGGGGCAACGGGCACGTCGCGGCTGGCCGGCCGGCCCTTACCGAGAGCGGGCACCTGCGCCGCCATAAGTGCAGGTGTCGCACGGGGCGAACCCGGCGCGGCCTTCCCGTTGCCGAGTTCATCGCGCGTGATCAGGCCGCTCTCCACCAAAAGCAATTCCAGCCGCGCCGTCCATTTCTCGTAATAGCTCATACGCAGGTATTCGGCGGGCGGCAACCGCTCGATGCCATGGCGCGAGGCGTCCAGATTCCATTTGCCCCAGACTCCCATCGCGCGATTCAGCGCGAACGCGATCGCCTCCCAGCGCGCGTGGAACACTGGTTCGCCCTTTTCATATTCGATGGGCCCCATGCCGTGCATGCCGCCCATATCGTGTACGCCGTTCATACACTCACCTTCGCCACGCCGATCATGGCATCGCGGGTGACCAGCGCCGCAAGTTCCTCTTCACCGAGGCGATCCGTTCCGGCCGGGCGCTCGGGCAACACCAGATACCGCAACTCGGCGGTGCTGTCCCAGACACGGACTTCGACATCCTCGGCCAACTCCAGCCCGAATTCCCGCAGCACGCCACGAGGGTCAATCACCGAACGCGATCGATACGGCGCGGATTTGTACCAGACCGGGGGTAAGCCGAGCACCGACCAGGGATAGCACGAGCATAGCGTGCAGACGATCAGGTTATGTACCTTCGGGCCATTCTCCACGGCGACCATGTGTTCCCCCTGCGTGCCGCCGTAGCCGAGTTCGCCGATGGCAGCCGTGGCGTTCGCCAACAGGCGCTGCCTGTAGGCCGGATCCACCCAGGCCCTCGCGACCACACGAGCGCCATTGCGGGGCCCGATTTTGTTTTCATAGGTATCGATCAAGGCATCGAGCGCCGCCGGATCGACCAATCCCTTCTCGATCAGCAATGACTCCAACGCCTTCACGCGGAGTGCTGGATCGGAAGGTACCGCCTGATGTTCATGAGTGTGAGAGTGTTCGCCGGCCGCGCGGGCTTCCATAGCGGAATATGATAACGTAAGCGGGAATGAAAAGGACAAGCTGGCTGGTGCTCGCTCTCTGCGGCTGCGTTTGGCCGCGCCAGTGCAGATCTTCACGCTGGCGCTTTTCGTGCATAAGGAGACCCGGAGGTGGATCGTGCACGCAAAGTCCCTATCCGCGTTTGCGGGATTGGCCCTCCTGCTAACAGCTTCGGTGCAAGCTGCAAACAAACCCAGCCGCAGCCACGTTGACAATGACATGGCGCGCGCAATCGAATTTCAACGGCAGAAGGACGCAGCCGACGCTCGCCAGGCACGTATGGAAGCCAAGCACCCGACGGTACCCCACTCAAATTCCGCCGACCGCTCCGCCGATCGTGACAATTCCGGCCAGCGAGTCCCCGATCCGGGTGAGGCCGCTTACCGCGACAATAAGAACACTCCATCGCCCGAAAAGCGAGAGCCATAACAAACGTTATATTTGTTCGTGACTTCACGTACCACTAGCGCGCTTCTGTGATTTTTTTCACGTCGCCATTGGGCAACCATTCTCCCCTGCCAACATAATCGAGAAGGCACTGGGGTGATTGCCTGTACCAGTGTGGCTGTCTGAGGAAAAGCATGAGCGCACGAACGATAGCTGTACCCGAAGGGCTGGATAAGAGAGAGTTTCTGAAGGTTTTGATGGCATTCCGCCGGGGAGATTTTTCGGTGCGGATGCCGGTCGAACAGGATGGCATCGACGGGAAGATCGCGGCCGCCTTGAACGAGGTGATCGAGTTAAACGAGAAGATGGCCCGTGAGTTCGGGCGCATCGCCAACTCCGTCGGTAAGGAAGGCCGGACCAATCAGCGTGCCAACCTGGGCAACCACGGAGGCGGCTGGGCATCCTGTGTGGATTCCATTAACGGCCTTGTCGGGGATGTGGTACAACCATCCACGGAAATCGCACGAGTCATCGGGGCGGTCGCCAAAGGTGATCTCTCACAGACCATGGCGCTCGAGGTAGATGGACGTCCTCTGAAGGGTGAGTTCCTGCGCACCGCGCGCGTGGTGAACACGATGGTCGGGCGCCTCAATGCATTCGCCTCGGAAGTGACGCGCGTGGCGCGCGAAGTCGGTTCCGAAGGAAAACTTGGGGGGCAGGCGGTAGTGCAAGGCGTGGCTGGCACGTGGAAGGATCTCACCGAGTCGGTGAATTCTATGGCCAGCAACCTCACCAACCAGGTGCGAAACATCGCCGGCGTAACGACGGCCGTGGCGAAGGGCGACCTTTCCACGCGCATCACTGTGGATGCGCGCGGCGAAATTCTGGAGCTGAAGAACACCATCAACACGATGGTGGATCAGCTCAGCTCGTTCGCCTCGGAAGTGACGCGCGTCGCGCGTGAGGTCGGCACGGACGGCAAACTGGGCGGCCAGGCGGAGGTGAAAGGCGTAGCCGGTACGTGGAGAGACCTTACCGAGTCCGTGAACTCGATGGCCAGTAACCTGACCAACCAGGTGCGCAACATTGCCGCGGTCACCACGGCCGTGGCCAACGGCGATCTTTCCCGAAAGATCACGGTAGATGCGGAAGGCGAAATTCTGGAGCTGAAGAACACCATCAACACGATGGTGGATCAGCTCAGCTCGTTCGCTTCGGAAGTGAC
>PSRJ01000034.1 GCA_003175985.1 Terriglobia bacterium | reverse complement strand
ACGGTCTCCAGTTTGGGGCCCACGTTCGGTCGCGGTGCGATGACAAATGGCTGGATCGATATCAAGAACACCGACATGATGCTGGTCATGGGCGGCAACCCGGCCGAGAACCATCCTTGCGGATTCAAGTGGCTTGTGGAAGCCAAACGCCAGCGCAATGCCCGGATGATCGTCGTGGATCCGCGCTTTACTCGAACTGCCGCGGTGGCCGACCTGTTCGTGCAGATTCGAACCGGTTCGGACATCGCATTCCTCGGCGGTCTGATCCGTTACGCCATCGAAAACAATCGCATCGCGCGCGATTACCTGATTCACTACACGAATGCTGCGTTCCTCATCCGCGAGGGCTTCAAGCTCCCGGAAGACGGCCTCTACTCGGGCTTTGACGCCGCGGCCTCGTCCTATGACAAGAGCACCTGGAACTATGAGGACGCGGCCCATGGCCAAGGCTCTCCGGGCACTCTTCCCGCCAGCGTCGCCTACGACCTCACGCTCGAACACCCGCGCTGCGTCTTCCAGCTTCTTAAGCAGCATTACTCCCGCTACACGCCGGAAATGGTGGAGCGCATTACGGGTGTTCCCAAAGCCGAGTTTCTGAAAACCGCCGACCTGTTTACGAGCATTCGCAAAGATGGCGATATGAGACAGGCCGGAACGATTGTTTATGCGGTGGGCTGGACCCAACACAGCTCCGGCACGCAAACCATCCGCACCGCCGCCATGCTGCAACTGCTACTGGGCAACCTGGGTCGCGCCGGAGGCGGAGTCAACGCGCTCCGCGGCCATTCCAATATTCAGGGCGCAACAGATATGGCGGGCATCTTCGATATTCTGCCCGGCTATCTCAAGATGCCTGCGCCCGCAGACACCACATTCAAAGCCTATCTCGACCGCACCACGCCCACGGTCTCCAAACCGTCTCCTTGGGATTCCTGGAACTACTGGTCGAATACGCCCAGGTTCGCCGTTTCGTTGTTGAAATCGCTGTATGGAGACGCCGCCACACGGGAAAATGAGTGGGCCTTCCACTACCTGCCCAAGATCGACCGCAAATATTCCTGGGCCGAGATCTGGGACGACATGTACCAGGGCGTGGTGAAGGGGATCTTCGCCTTCGGCATGAACGGCGTGCAAATCGGCCCCAATTCCCGCAAGAATATCGATGCTCTGAAGAAAGCCGAGTGG
The DNA here is from genome assembly GCA_003175985.1 of Terriglobia bacterium. Classification (GTDB taxonomy): domain Bacteria; phylum Acidobacteriota; class Terriglobia; order Bryobacterales; family Bryobacteraceae; genus PSRJ01. Next base: position 27,332 of record PSRJ01000034.1, on the reverse strand, counting down.
CTGGTGGTCTGCGAGATTTACCCTGACGAGACCAGCGAATTTTGGAGGTCGCCTGGTATTACGCCGGATGAGATGAAGCAGATCCAGACCGCCGTCTACCGCTTGCCCGGAGCCGGATTCGCGGAAAAAGACGGCACGTTCGTCAATTCGGCGCGCTGGCTGCAATGGAAGAATGCCGCCTTGCCTCCACCCGGAGAGGCGAAGCTCGATCAGGAGATTCTGGCGCGCATCTTCCTCAAGGTTCGGGAGCTTTACCAGAAGGAAGGAGGCAAGTTTCCCGATCCGATCCTCCGCGCCGCATGGGACTACACCGTTCCACAGAATCCGTCGCTGGCCGAGGTCGCGCGTGAAATCAACGGCCGGGCGGTGAGCGACGTCACCGATGCTGCTAGCGGCCAGACGATCAAAGCGGGGCAGCAGCTTCCCGGTTTCGCATTTCTCCGCGACGACGGTTCCACTGCTTCGGGCAACTGGTTATACTGCGGATCCTGGACCGAAGCCGGCGCCATGATGCAGCGGCGCGGCACCGAGGATCCCTCGGGTCTCGGCGTCTATCCCAATTGGGCCTGGTCCTGGCCGGCGAATCGCCGCGTCATGTACAACCGCGCGTCCTGCGATCCCGCCGGAAATCCCTGGGATCCTGGCCGCAAACAGGTCTGGTGGAACGAAACGCAGAAACGTTGGGTGGGTGTCGACGTCCCCGACTTCAAGGCGGACTCCGCGCCCAAAGATCACATGGGTCCTTTCATCATGAATCCGGACGGCATCGGGCGCCTGTTTGTGCCGCTTGCGGGCCTCGCCGATGGTCCGTTTCCCGAGCATTACGAGCCGACGGAAAGCCCGATCGAGAACCCGCTGCACCCCAAACAATCGCACAATCCGGTGGCCAAGCGGTTCCGCTCCGATCTCGATAAAATCGGCACGCCGGCAGAAGGCTACAACATCGTCTGCACCACCTACCGGCTCACCGAGCACTATCACTACTGGACGAAGAACAACCCCGTCAACGTGCAACTGGTGCCCGAACCGTTTGTCGAGATTCCGGCGGAGCTGGCAAATGAGCTGGGTCTGCGCGGCGGTGAGAAAGTCAAAGTCACAAGCGCTCGCGGCCAGTACATCGCCAAAGCTATGGTGACGCGGCGCATCAAAGGAATGATGATCGACGGCAAAAAGACCTATCAGATCGGCATTCCGATCCATTGGGGCTACCGTGGTATTGCGGAGGATGGAGGCCGCACGGCCCTCATGGGCGCGAACACGTTGTCTCCCGCGGTAACCGATCCCAACGCCAACACACCCGAGTTCAAAGGCTTCCTGGTGAAGTTGGAAAAGGCATAAGCAATGAGTTCGGCGGCGCTGCGCATTCAGAAAATTTCGGGCCATAGCGGGCCGGTTCCTGGCCAGGACACGCAGCGCCAGCAGAAGGTCGCCAAGCTGATCGATACCACCACCTGCATCGGCTGCAAGGCTTGCGAGGTCGCCTGCTTGGAGTGGAACGATCTGCCGTTCCGCGAAACGGTTTTCGACAACACCTACCAAACCATGCCGGAAACGGCCTGGAATTACTGGAACCTGATCAAGTTCAACGAACACGAGCGCACCGATGGTTCTTTTCAATGGCTCATGCGCAAGGATGGGTGCATGCACTGCGCCGATCCCGGTTGCCTGGCCGCCTGCCCTGCCGAAGGCGCCATCGTCCAATACCAGAACGGCATCGTCGATTTCCAGCAGGACAACTGCATCGGCTGCCAATACTGCGTTACCGGCTGTCCCTTCAATATTCCGAAGTTCAATCCCCAAACCAAGAAAGTGTTCAAGTGCACGCTCTGCTCCGATCGTGTCTCCCAAGGCCTCGAGCCGGCATGCATCAAGGCCTGCCCGACGGGCTGCCTCCACTTCGGTACGAAAGACGATATGAAGGAGCTGGGTCAATCGCGCGTGCAGCAGTTGAAAGAGCACTCCGGCTACAGCAACGCCGGACTCTACGATCCGCCGGGAGTTGGCGGAACCGGCGTGATGTACGTGTTGCACGATATTACGAACCCGGAGGCGTACGGCGGCCTGCCCGCCAATCCGCGCGTACCCTTGAGTGTGAGGCTTTGGAAAGGGCCGCTGAAGTGGCTGGGGAACCTGGCGATGGTAGGCGGCCTGATCGGAGTGACGATGCACTACCTGCGTTTCGGCCCGAAACAGGTGGAGGACGATAAGGGAGAGCACGAGTGACGCTTCACCGCGCCGCCGGGGGGCTGCGAATACTCCGCTACACGCTTCCCGAACGGACCATCCACTGGCTCGCGGCGCTCACCTACTGCTACGTATTGCTGACGGGGCTGGCCTTTTATACTCCGCATCTTTACTGGCTCGCCACACTGCTGGGCGGACCTCCCACCTCGCGTTTTTGGCATCCCTGGATTGGCCTGCTTTTCTTCCTGGCCGTCTTGTGGATGCTGCGAACGTGGATCGCGGATATGCGCATCACGTCTGTGGACCGGGCGTGGGGCCGCGCCATAGACCACTATATTCGCAATGAAGACGAGGCCCTGCCTCCGGTCGACCGCTTCAACCTGGGGCAGAAATACTTCTTCTGGGTGATGCTCTGGGGTGGCGCTCTCCTGCTGATTTCCGGCGCCGTGTTATGGTTCCCGGAGCGTATCCCCTGGGGGTTGCGCGGCATCCGCTATGCGGCGATTCTGTTACACGTCGCGGCGGCCTTGCTTACGATCGGCGCCTTCATCATTCATGTCTACATGGGGACGGCAATGGTGCGCGGCGGATTCACCTCCATCATCCGCGGCGAAGTCTCTCCCGCATGGGCGAAGGCCCATCACCGGCTCTGGTATGAGCGTGTCACCGGCCGATGAGCCGTTCCACATGGGAACGGCGGATAGAACGAGCGGGCGAACTCGCCATTGACTACCCGGCCGCTGCGGAGATCCTGCGCTTCTATCAGGAGATTGCGCGGTTTCAGAAGGGTCTCGAGGACACCGCTACGCCCGCCCATATGGAACGGCTGCTGACGCTCGTCGAGAGCCAAGGCCCCGCAAGCCTCGTCGAAGCCGCCAGTAACCTCCGTCGCGATCCTAACGGACAACAGGCAATTCTGGAAGACCGCGCCGCCGGCCCCATTGGAATCTTCTTCGCGCGCGTGCTCCGGCAGCCTGCGGCCGAGCGTGCCGTCGCGCGCGCCGCCATCCCGGCGGGAGTGACACGCAACACCTGCCCTTATTGTGGCGGGCGCCCCGTGACAGCGATCTTGCGGCCGGAAGGGGAGGGCGGCAAGCGTGGCCTCCTCTGCTCGTTGTGCTTTACCGAGTGGGAGTTCCGGCGTGTGCTTTGTCCGAACTGCGGCGAGGAAGACCACCAAAAGCTGCCCGTCTACAAAGCCAACGAGTTTCCGCACGTGCGCGTGGAGGCTTGCGATACCTGCCGGCACTATATTAAGGCGATCGATCTCACTGTGAACGGCCTCGCCGTACCGGAAGTGGATGAACTCGCGGCTGTCCCATTAGATCTCTGGGCACAGGAGAACGATTACGTCAAACTCCAAACGAACATCCTCGGCATATGAACGAGCGCCGGCCATTTTTTCAAAAAGTAAAGACAAACTGCGAGTGTATGCGCAACTGCGTATTGTAGCCCTGCTGCAGCGGTACGAAGAATCCAATCGCCGGGTTGTTCAACGCGATGCCTTTTTGTATGTAGAACCGATTCTCCCAGGCCAGGAACCGCGTCAGGCCGAAGTTAATTCGCACTTGCTGCGTCTTGACGTTAACGCCCGCGCCGGTCCCGACGTCGTCGTCCGTGAACTGGGAAACGAAGGCGTTGGCCGGTTTGTAGAAGTACTGATATTGGAACTGAATGTCGCCGGGATTTGTCGTTTGTCCGATGGCAGCTCCGAGCATATAGCCGTTATTCTCGATTCGCCCGAGGAAGTTATGCGTCGTTTGCCCGAAGAGAGCAAACGGGAAGTTGTGCCGGTGCCACTGCGTTCCTGTGTAGTTGAGATTGTACGCGACGCGAATCACCTGGAAGCCCCCGAAATACATGGCGCCGCCGGCTGTCGTGGTGGCGTTACCGGTTCCCGGGAGATTTCCGATCAAAGTGGCGCCCAGGATGGGACTATTCGCAAATAAGGCGGCGCCGCCCGCTGTCGAAGCCAACTGTATCTGATTTGGTTCGCGCATCGCGAAATAGTTGGCGATGACGTTCTGGCTCCATTTACTTCCGAAGTTATTCCCGACAGTGATCCCTTGATCGAACAGGGCGGACGAGGGTATCCGCTGCCCCACGCGATAGCCGGCGGCTAAGAACGGCGAGCCGGCCGGAACAATCTGAGTGTTCGGATCCGTCAGGATGTATTGGGCCGCGCCAAACTGGATGAACGCTTTGTTCTGCGCCGTCCAGCGGTAGACTTCGTGGAATCCGTTAAACCGGACGTCATCATCGTACACGAACTGGCGGTTATCCGCGTAGATTTCCGGAGTCCTTCCTGCGCGCAGTGTCAGTCCCTTAATTGGAGTCAGGTCCAGATACGCCTCGGCGATCGAGAACGGAGCTCGCGTAGTGATGCCTGAGAAGTCCGTATCCATCGTGATCGGGTTGCTATACGGGTCGGTCGCCAGTTGCAGATGGAAGTGCGCCAGCGTGCTGCCGCCGTCACGATAGAACAGATCCTTATCCAGGTTGAAACGCGCGCGATATCTTTCGCGAGCGCGTTGCTGTGGTATTGCACGGTTATCCGAGGAGGGCAACGAAGTATTCGCGTCCCGGACGAGAATATCTGTGCGAAAACGCATATCCCCGGACAAGCGGAATCCGCGCAGGTTGTTGTTGATGGTATCCACCGCTCGTTGCAAGGGGTTCGGAGCACCTGCCTGGGCGCCTGGAGGTTGTGCCGCGGCCGCTTGGAGAGCCAGTGCCTCGGACGACCGCGCCAGTTGACCGGGCGCCGCTGCGGCGGCCGGCGGCAGGATCGGCGAGAGGCTCGCGATCCGGGCATTTTCCGCATTCCTCTCCGTGGAGGCGGGTGCTGGAGAACTTGCTCCGGAAGATGCGGCGCTCTGCGTTTTCAGGCTGTCGATCTGGCGCTTCTGGTCCAGCAGGAGGAGGCGTAATTCCGTCAGCTCTTTTTGCTGTTCGGCGATCTGCCGCTTCAATTCCTGAAAATCCGTTGCAGTGACCTCCGGTTGAGTCGTAATCGCCGGTGACGCGGAAACCGCAGAACTCCCGCCAGCATCGCCGGCCTTGAGTGCGCAGCCTGAAACCACAACGACACAAATGACGGCTCCCAATACCCGATTCGATTTTCGTATCCTCATTGAGGCATACCTCCTTACATTTTTGTGGGATTGCAGCGGACGAGGGACACACGCCTCTGTCGTGAGCCTTAGTGAATTCAGGCACAGACTTCGAGGATAGCTCCGGTGCGTCAACGAATCGTGACAATCCTGTCAAATCCGGTTTTGCAATGTCGGGCTTGAAACATTTAATCGCTTTTGCCGTACCTCGCTTCACTCTGAACCCGCCGCCCATCAGAACCTTACGCGCAACCCGCCATTGAACACGCGGCCATCGAGGGGCGCCCACGCATCCACGGTCCAGCGGCCATCCGCGCCTCGCGTGGGACGCAGCAGGGAGTCCCACCGGGTCTGGCGAACGCCTGTGAGATTCTCCGCATTGAGAAACAGGCGGAGGCGGCCGAGACTGCGCTCCGCCAGGAAACCCGCCAGTTCGTACGGGCGGGATTCGGAGCGATAGGGATTATCTTCCAACCTCTGCCTGCCTGTGTAATAGGTCTCTACTCCGAAATGCCAAACGCGGTTCTCCCAACTGCCCACCACTCCAAAACTCTGACGCGGCGTCAAAGCCGTCTCGACGCGCAGCCCGTTTTCCGGCTCGGTCGACCGCACGTAGGTGTAACTGGCGGTAGCCGAGAAGGGAGCTTTTCTCCACGTTGCCAGGAGTTCCACGCCCGCATTTCTTGCGGGCCCGGCGAGGTTGACGATCGCATACCGGTCCGTGCGCTCCACAAAGACCGGGTGGCTGATACGGGATGCGAACAACGTAGCGGTATAGGATAGCGGCCCAAGCGTCCGGCTAAGATCGAAAGACGCGCTGCGCCCGCGTTCAGGAACCAGCGGGGCCGGCAGGGTGAGCCGCGCAAGGCCAGCGGCCTCCGTTTCCTCCGTCAGCGGAGTGGGAGCGAAGAAGCCCTGTCCCGCGGAGATCCGGCTGGTCCAACCCAGTAGGCGAATCAGCGCAGAAACGCGGGGGCTAAAAAACGTCCCGTATCGATTTTGAAAATCGGCGCGGGCGCTGGCGGAAATCGAAATCCACGGCGCCGCGGTAATGTCGTCCTGCACGAAGATACCGGGCGTGAGATAGCGATAGGCGAAGCGGGGCACATCGCGCGGGCGATACGCTTCGCGCTCCAGGGCAGTGCCAGCCACCCACGTGTGGCGGCCCCAAGTTCCGCGGAGTGTCAGTTCGCCGAAAACCATTTCATGCCGGTCGCGCTCGCGGGCTTCGCCGAAGCGGTGATCGTGATGCTGGCTCGAAGCAGCGAACCGGGCCGCGATGACGTACCGGCTGCGAAGCGTTGCCGCAAAACTGCCACCCAGATCGTAACGGTGCGTATCGAGCGCCTCGATGTAAGGCGAGCCTGTCACCGGCAGTACAGCTCCGGGCATACTGCCCCCTTCGCGATTCTCGTAAGTCAGGCCTCCGGTGAGGAAGGCCGTTCGTCCATCGCCGCTATCCCAGAACAGTCGCGGCCGCGCGACGCCCCGGGAGTATCCCGCCAGGTCCGCCCACCCGTCGCCGTCAATGTCATTCCGCTGCTGGAAATGGCCCCCGCCGAGGAAAGAGCCGCTCCAGTGCGAGGAGAGCGGCGATGCAAGAAACAGCCCGCCATCCGTGGCTCCCCGCGTCGAGCGATTGAAAAGAACGTCGTAAACAGGCTCCGCACCGGGACGCCGTGAGATCAGATTGACGACACCCGCCATGGCCCCCGCGCCGTAGAGCGCTGAGGATACGCCTTTGATCACCTCCACCTGTCCCAGATCCATCGGGGGAACCTGCAACAGCCCGAGACCGGCGCCCTGCTGGCCGAATAAGGGCAGACCATCCGTCAGGAAGCGTGTGTAGCGGCCGCGCATCCCCTGAATGCGCACGCTTGCGGCGCCCAGTGAAGGTGATGTGCTCTGGACTCGCAGGCCACCCATTTCATTCAGCATCATCACGATGTCGCCCGGCGTCATCAGAGTTTTCTCGTCGATTTCCTCGGCTCCCAAAACCTCGACGCGTGTGGGCGAATCCTGAAGACGTACGTCCGTGCGCGTGGCGTGTACCGTGATCTGTTCCTCCACCACGCGTTCTCGCTCGAGTTCTATTTCGACCTGCCACTCGCGCGCTTCGTCGACACTGACGTTCGTTTTACCGGGGAGAAAGCCGTCTTTAGTCACCCGGATCTCTACGTTGCCGAGTGCCACAGGAACGACCGCTACACCCGTCCGATTGGTTTGCGCAGTTGTGCCGCTCGATTGAACATTGGCGCCGGCCAGTGGCGCGCCGTCCGATTCAACCGTTATCCGGATCGTGGCCTGGGGCTGTTGCGCAACCAGCCCGGCTGCCGTGCACAGAGCGAGAAGGATGTGTGTGCGAGAGCGCCGCCGCAGCCCTACCGAGCTCCTTCGTGCCCTGCGCCCGCGGCCTGCGGCTGCAGGATCAGTTTCTGCACGCGCCAGTTGGAGGTTTCGGCTGCGTATACGACGTTTTCCGAGGGGCACGCAAGCTGGTGCGCCCCGGAGAACTGCTTAAGCTGGCGTCCGGAACGGCCGATCACGCCCAGCACTTTCCCATCGAGCGAAACCTTGAACAACCGGCCCGGAAACGTGCTCTCTCCTACGAACAGCACCTGGTTGGGACCCTGGGTGATGCAGATCGAATTGGGAGCGCCGATCACCGCCGCCAGCCGCTCCCCCGTCGGCGTATTGCCATTCACCGCGCGCGTGCGCGGGTCCGGCGGCACATCGATGGTAAACATCCGCAGAAGCTTGCCTTCCGTATCGAATACCTGGATGCGCCTGTTGGTCCTGTCGCCGACATAGAGATTGTCGTTACGATCCGCCACAATCGCATGGGGAATGCGGAATTGCCCCGGCGCCGTGCCCGGTTCGCCCCACGACTTCACCCAGTCGCCGTTCTTGTCGTACTTGGCGACCCGCGAATTGACATAACCGTCGGTGATGTAGATGTTCCCCTGCGAATCCCAGGTCACATCCGTGGGCTGGCGGAAGAGCCCGTCGATCGGCGGCCGCGGCGGGTTCACGTGTTCCCACGGTTTGGCGCCCTCGTCGGCGGCCTCTGTCCGGCGCCCGAATACCATCGTCACGCGGCCCGCCGGGTTGAACTTGATGATCATATCCGAGCCTTTGTCGATGGCCCAGATGTTGTCATCCTTATCGATGCGGACCGAGTGGGCTTCCGACCACCCGTACAAGCCTTTGCCGATTTCGCGCAGGAACTCGCCCTTGGGCCCGAACTCCAGCAGCTGCGCCGCCGCGGCCCCATAAGCCGGACCCGTGGCGCTGTTGGACCGCGTGAACACGAAAACATGACCCTTGGAATTGACCGCCACGCCGGGGACTTCGCCGAAATTCACTCCCGCCGGAAGCTTCAGAAATTCGGGAACGGAATCGAAAGAGATCTCGGGCACGCTTTGTTGCGCCAGAAGCGGCGCAGCCAATGCCGCGATCGCCGCAAGCACTCGGGCCTTCATCGCTCTCACCCTTCCAAAACCTTGCGGGCGTAATCGAAGCACCGCGCCACTTCCGTGAGAGTATCGCCCGTGGCATGGGCCCCATATTCGTATTCGATATTCGCCGGGATGTCGTACTTTTCCTTCTTGAGAAGCTGCAGCACGGCTTTGATCGGCGTATCGCCTTCGCCCCAAGGCCAGTTATTATCCTGGGTGCGCGGCCTCTCGCCGGAGGGATTCTTCTTCCGGTCCTTCAGATGCAGGTTCGTGATCCGGTCGTGGTGCTCCTTGATGTACGCCACTGCGTCGTACCCGGCGGCCGTAAAGTGGCCGATATCGAGGTTGACGCGCATGTACCGGTTCAGCGCCAGCGCTTTCGCGAATGTTTCCGGAGTGGCGAACTCTTCGGCGTCCGTCACGTTGTCATGCCCGTGCGCGGCCCAGGGGAGCTTATATTTCTCGGCGAAAGGCGCCACCCGCTTCGCCACTGCGAGCCGGGTGCTCGAAGAGATCGACCGCGCGCCCAGCGCCTGCGCCATGCGAAACGAGTAATCGATGTCCTCGTCGGTGGTGTTCGGGCCCAGGTTGTAGCAGAGAATCCGAAGATCGATTCCGGCATCGGTGAACTGCTTGCGCACCGCCGCAAAGGCTTCGGGTTTCACCGACGCCCGCCACTCCTTCAGCGCCGGCGCCGCCGGAGCGCCGGCAAGCGCTTCCGCGTGGTTCGACATCAGCTCCACTTCGCCCAAACCGATCTTGACCATCGCGGGGATCATCTGCGCCACCGGCAGATCGCGAAAACTATAGCTGATCGCGCCAACCTGCACCCCTGCGATCTTCGAATTGAGCGCCGCCGCGCGAGCCGCCGGTATCGCCGCCATCGCGATTTTCGCGAAATCTCTTCTGGAATAGCTCATGTTGTGCCCCTTTCAAGGCTCCACGGTGAACGCATAGAGCGAATCGCCCGCGCCCACTACCAGGTATTGTTGCCCATCGAGCAGATACGTAACCGGGCCGTTGCTCACATTGGCCGTCAGGCCGGCGTGCCACAGAATCTTCCCGCTGGTGACATCGAAGGCGACCAGGTGCTGCACGGGATCTCCCGTGAACAGCAGTTTCCCCGCCGTCGTGAGCATGCCTGCCGCTCCGCCGCCTCCGCTGGGCCAATGATGGCTCCACACCGTCTTGCCGGTCTTGTAATCGATCGCCCGCACGGTTCCGCCGAAGCCTCCCGCGCCGCGCTCCGCCGCCCCGTATCCTTCCGGGTGCGGGTCGGTGTCCGTCAGATAGAAAACGCTGTATGACTCCGAGGTTCCCACATAGAGGAGCCCGGTTTCCGGATCGAAGCTCGGCGGCGGCCAGTTAGTGGCGCCTCCGGAGGGCGGTGAAACCAGCACGCCATCGACCGTGGATTCCTTAGCGGGATTGGGAACGGGCTGGCCCTTGGCATTCAGCCCCTTCGACCAGTTCATTGTCTCGATCATCGGTGCAGTGACGAGATGCTCGCCATTGGTGCGGTCGAGAAGGAAGAAGTAGCCGTTGCGGCTGGCCTGCGCCAGCATTTTCCGCGGACGGCCCTGAAACGTCCCGTCGATCAGGACCGGAGTCTCCGTCGCGTCCCAGTCATGTGTGTCGTGCGGCGAGACCTGGTAATACCACGCGATCTTTCCCGTGTCGATATTCAATGCCACGATCGAGCACGTCCACAGGTTGTCCCCCTCGCGTCCCCGGCCGGTCTCCACCGGATTGGGATTGCCCGTGCCGATGTAATAGAGCCGCAAGTCGGGATCGTAGGTTCCCGGAATCCACGTCATGCCGCCGCCGTGCCGCATGGAGTTTTCGTCCGGCCACGTCTCCGAACCGGGGTCGCCCTTTTTCAGCGGGGCCGTCCACCACTTCCATTGAATCGCCCCGGTTTCCGGATCGACCGCTTCGAGAAACCCGGGCACGTCGAGCGAATCGCCGCCTGTTCCCACCATCACGTGATTGCCGACGATAATGGGAGCCACAGTCGAGAAATACTCCTGCTTCACATCGGCGATCTGGATATGCCAGCGCTCCTTGCCGGTACGGGCGTCCAGCGAAACCAGGTAATTGTCAGGCGTTTCGAAATACAGCCAGTTTCCGTAAATCCCCACTCCGCGGTTGCCAATGTGAATGCCGCCCGTGGTTTTCCAGAAGTAATGCCACAACTCGCGGCCCGTCCTCGCATCCACCGCCCAGGCGTTGTCGGGCGCGGCAAAGTAGAGTACGCCATTCACCATCAGCGGAGTGGCTTTGATGATGAATCCGCCGAATTCGTTTCCGCCCGCCGGAATCGCATCCGTTCCCAATCCGCCAATTGCCGTCGCGCCCATTGGTCCCGGCGTGAAGCGCGTAATCCAGGCCAGCGTCATTGCTTTAACGTTAGACTGGTTGATCTGTTTGAGCGTGCTGAAGCGGCGGCCGGAGTAGTCGCCGTAGTAGGTTGGCCACGCATCGGTGGCGGGCTTCCCCAGCAGCGCCGGATCGAGAATCTGTCCCGGGAGCGCCGGGACGCACAGAGCAACGGCCGCCAGTAATCGCGCTGCGTTCATTTCAAAGTCACCAGGTATGCCGTCAGGTTGTGCATATCGGCATCGCTATATTTTCGCAACAGGTCGAAATGTGCCTGTAGCGGGTCGTGCACCACGACTGCCGGGACATCGCCCTTGCGCGGGAATGAGTGGTACTCGCCGGCCGCATCAGTGAGCGCCACGTCAAAGTCGTCGATGCGCTGTAGTTTCCCCTCGAACACCTTGCCGCCCGGAAGTGTCACGGTAACGGTCACCGGATTGCCCCCTGTCTCAGCCGGGTTGAACGGTCCTCTTCCTCCACCGCGCGGCATCAAGAACTTGCCTTGCAGCGTCACCGGATCGTACTTGCCGCCGATCCCCCGCAAGTCGCCTGTCACAGAATGGCACGTGCTGCATTTCCCGGTCCCGTTGAAATACGCCCTTCCCGCGGCGGCGTTTCCGGTCACGATATCGCGAAGCGGATACGTCGCGCGCTGGGCAGCCGCTCGAATGCCCTCGTGCAGAAACGCCGTAATGTCGGAAATCTGTTCCCGCGTCAGGCTGAATTTCGGCATGCCCCGTTCCGGCCGGCCATTGAGAACGATCGGGCCGATCAGGTTCCCGTTCTCGTCATCCAGCACGGGAACGGCGCGCAACAGGTCGGGCCCGCCCTCGCCGCCCTTTGCATTGGCGCCATGACAAAATCCGCACTGCGCCGTAAACAGTGCTTTGCCCCGCTGGAGGGTTGCATCGTCGTAGACGGTATATTGGTTTCCGGCGCCGGCGCCGCCGCGCGTGCTTCTTGCGGGTTCCGCGCGGCCCCGGCCGTCAGGCGCTTGTGCGGCAAGCGGAACGGCGGCGGCCAGCACAACCACGATAGCCGGGAGCGGTCCAACGGCCTTTTTCAACATCCTGTTAATAATACCTTGTCCGATTGCCAGGCGCTTACCGAGCCGCGACCGTGAGGGAGCGGTCTCACGGCTTAGACCCGAACCATGCCCTCACGGATGGCGTAGCGCACCAGCCCGGTCGCGAGAACGGGATATCCGATCGGTTCGCGTCTGCGCGAGCGTCGCCCGAAGCCGCTCTACTTCGATTTCCAGCGCCCTCCGGGCCTCTCCGGATTCCGCCTCCGATAAAAGCTTTACCGCCGTGTGGTAGCCTTTCGCCGCGGTTAGGTAACTGCATTCCTGAAGAACGTCGCTGAAGTGCCTGTTGTTAGCGAAGGTGGCGAGGGTAGATGAGATTTCCAATTCCGAGCGTACAAATTCCAGCCGGAGCTGTTGAGATTGCTTTCTGAGCCGCTCAAATTCCCGATGAGTATTCTCTCGTTGCTGAAGTCTCAGGCCGATCATACGCAACGCCCTCACAACCTTGTCCTCCACTCCCTATGCGCTGCCCTCGAGCAGCAGGTGACGGATGACGCGCGCGTGCTCCTCACGTTCGGCCGCCTTGCGTGCCATCTCCTGTTCCAGCAGACCCGTCCTTTGCGCTACCCGGCGCGAAAGCGCCGCGCTCTCCTCCAGGGTGCGCACCGCAGACCAAAGCGCGCGCTCCACGGCGTCGGATTCCGCCTCCACCACGCTCTCCCACGTATATGCATGGCCCACGCGGCACTGGTAGCGCAGCAGGTTACCATCCTGCAGTTCCCACAACGTTCCGTTGCAATCGGGGCAGGAAAACGAAGTGGGTGTGCCCAATTGTTTGATATCCGTGGGCGAGCCCTCTTCCTGCCCGAAGGATTTCTCGGCCGCTTCGATCCGGGCCTCCGTTCGCGGCGGGCGTATGCGCCCATCCACCAAATTCCGCAATAGGGGCCCGATCTCCGTGGCCGGCAACTTGAAATCCGGGTCGGCGGCCCGTAAGGCGGATGCCGGCATTTCGGGATGGTCGGAGTCCGCGGGGTCTTGCACGATGGCCACCCCGCCGCTCTTTTTGACGGCAAGCATCCCGGCGGTTCCATCGTCATCGCTTCCACTGAGCAGCACGGCAGCGACCCGCGGCCCGAACGCAGTCGCCGCAGACCGGAATAAAACATCGATAGAAGGCCGGTGCCGGTTTTCTCTGGGACCGCGGACCACGCGCAGGCTGCCGTCGTGCAGCATAAGATGGCGGTCGGGCGGCGCCGTGTAAATCTTGCCGATCTCAAACAGGGTGCCGTCTTGCGGTTCCACAGCCGGCAGCGGTCCTGCCCTGCTCAAGATGTGCGGCAGCAGGTTCTCCCCGGTAGCCAACGTGTGCAACACCACGAACACTGCCCCCTCCAGGCCGGGCGGAAGGCCCGCCGCGAGCTTTCGCAAAGCATCGACGCCGCCCGCGGAGGCTCCCACCACAATGATGTCGGGATTCGACAGAGACCTCATCTATTCCGCGGCTTTCGTCTCCACATGATCCAGGATGCGGCTCACGCGCCCTACCAACTGCTGCCGGGTGAACGGCTTCTCCAGAAACTCCATGCTGTCTTCCAGTACGCCGTGATGCGCAATGGCATCCTCGGTATGGCCGGACATGTACAAGACTTTCATGTCCGGGCGTTCTGTTGCCAGTTGTAACGCGAGTTCCCGCCCGCTCATGCGCGGCATGATCACGTCGGTAACCAACAAGTGAATTGGCTTGGTGTAACTCCGCGAGAGACGTAACGCCTCCGGCCCGCCGGCAGCCTCCAGCACCGTGTACCCGTGCATTTCCAGGAATCTTTTCGCCAGTTCACGAACCGGGTTTTGGTCCTCCACCAGAAGAATGGTTTCCGTTCCGCGTTCTTCTTCGGCAGCCGGAAGCCTCTCCGCCAGGTCCGCTTCGGCTTCGACTCTGGGCAGATAGATGGTAAACGTGGTTCCCAGGCCCAATTCGCTGTAGGCCCAGATGAACCCTCCACTCTCTTTGACGATGTTGTAAACAGTGGACAGACCCAGCCCCACCGCACTGCCCCTCGGCTTGGTCGTGAAGAACGGTTCGAACATGTGCTCCTGCGTCTGTTCGTCGATGCCCGTGCCGGTATCGTGTAGGCTGATCGCCACGTATCTCCCCATGGGAATGGTGGGATGGCGTTCGGAAAAAGCCTCGTCTGTATCAACGTTGGCCGTGGTCACGGTCAGCGTACCGCCGCCTGGCATGGCGTCGCGCGCATTGAGGGCCAGATTGAGAATCACCTGTTCCAGTTGGGACCGGTCGGCGTTCACGTGGCACGCTTCGGGGGCCAGCTTGATTTCCAACTCGACATCTTTGGGCATCATCACGGAAACCATTTGCCGCATTTCGGTAACGACTGTGTTGACGTCGAGCACTGCGGGATTCAAGACCTGCTTGCGCCCGAATGCCAGTAATTGCCTGGTAAGCGATACGGCCCGCGTGACGCCGCGGCGAATTTCCTCCAGCATGCGAGCGGAGGGTTCGTGATCGTGGAATTCCCGGCCTACCAGGTCGGCATATCCATCGATGGCGGTAAGAATGTTATTGAAATCGTGCGCCACGCCGCCTGCCAGGCGGCCTACCGCTTCCATTTTTTGCGACAGATTAGACTGCTCTTCGCTCCGGCGCACCTGCTCTTCCAGCCGCTTCCGGGCGCTCACGTCGCGAATGTTGAATTGAATGACTTTCCGGTCGCCCTCCGCGTACAGCGATGCCAAAATGTCCACGGTGACATGCTCGCCGGATTCGCTCTTCAGCCGCAGCGTCTTCTGTGCCGATTCCAGGTCGTGGAGATCATCGCGGAGCGCCTCGTTGATCTCGGAGTCCCGAAACAGGTCGCTTTCCCAGAACTTTACGCCCACCAGGTGCGGCCTTGGATATCCAAACAGCCTGGTGATATACGGATTCGCGTCGATGATCTCTCCGCTCAACGCATCGGCAATCACGATTCCGTCCTTGGATGCCTCGAATAAACGCCGGTAACGCGCTTCCGCGGCTTGCTTCCGATCGGTAATATCAAGCAGGGCCAGCACCACCCCGTCAATGCGGTTATCGGCCGTCCGGTAGGGCCGCACCCACATAGAATAAAAGCGGCCTTCGGTATCTTGCACCTCTCGCTCCCGGGGCACCAACGAGTGAATCACTTCCCGGCACAAGTCCGTCAAATCGGGCACATTGATTTTCAGGCGGAAATCGTACACCGGCCTTCCGACGTCCGTTGGCAGCAGGCTCAAAATCCTCTCCGCGTGCGGTGTGTAGCGGCGGATGTGCAGATCGCTGCCGAGCATTATGATCGGGATGTTGACGCTGCTCAGCAGGTTGATCAGGTCGTTGTTCGCCTGCTGCAACTCCAGGTTGCGGCTCTGCATCTCGTCATTGACGGTGGTCAGCTCCTCATTCGTGGATTGCAGTTCTTCCTTGGCGGTGAGCAGTTCCTCGTTGGTGCTCTGGAGTTCTTCGTTGCTTGACTGCACCTCCTCGTGGGCGGACTTGAGTTCTTCGGTTGCGGCTTCCTGCTCCTCGATGACGGATTGCAAATAGGTCCTGGTGCTGGACAATTCCGATTCCAGCTCCCTGATGCGGTCCCGGACCGCGGAGGCTTTGGCGGGCAGTGGCGGTTTGGCGCGCTGGCGGCCGGTTGGTTCTTTTTCCGGCTCGAAAACCACGAGATACTGAGGGTCGGGAGCTCCGGGCACGGGGAGAACTGATATCGGAATTCGCCTTTCGGCTCCATCCACCAGTACCGCGTTTGTTTTCATCGGGCCGTTCTTGAGGTCGGGAGAGTGGATCAGTTTGCGAATCTCGGCTCCCAGATTTCCTCGCGCCAGCTTGAGAAGATTGAGGCTTGCGCTGCCCGGCGAATGGCGCACATATGGTGACGTGTCGCCGCGGAACTGCAGCACTCTCAGCTCGGCGTCGATCACCACCGCCGGCGGCGAGTAGCGGGAGAGGATCAGATGATCGATTTTCTTCTCTTCGTCCACTGGACCCCCTATGGCGGCCTGTTTCGGCACGGGTTCATGGGCGCCCGGCTCTTCGTAAGCGCCAAAGTCGTTGGTAATGATTGCGGGGGTAGGTTTGCGCGAGTAGATTTTATGCTGCCGGTCCACCGGCCCGAACAGGTCGCCCGCATCCCCTATGGTTTCCGAAGCGCCCAAAACCAGATAGCCCGTGGGTTTGAGCGCATAGTGGAACAGCCGCATTACCTTCGACTGCACCGGTTGGCCGAGGTAGATCAGCACGTTCCGGCAAGTGATCAGATCGAGCTTGGAAAACGGCGGATCTTTGGTCACGTTCTGGCGTGCAAAAATACACATGTCGCGCACGGAGCGCGTGATCTGGTACATCCCGTTGGTGGGGACGAAGAAACGCCGCAGCCGCTCCGCGGAAACATCCGTCTCGATGCTCTGGGGGTAGATACCGGCGCGCGCTTGCTGCAGGGCCACTTCGCTCAGATCCGTCCCGAATAGCTGAACGCCAATCTCCACGCCCGCCTGGCGCATATATTCCACGATACAAATCGCTATGGAATATGCCTCCTCGCCGGTCGCGCATCCCGGGACCCAGACGCGCAGCATGTCCTCGGGTGACCGCCCCCGCAGCACGCTGGGCAGGACGTGTGTCGTCAGCGCGGTGAAGGTGGCCGGTTCGCGAAAGAAGCTGGTGACATGGATCAGAATGTCGTTGAATAAGAGGTCCAACTCTTCCCGATGGGTCTTCAGGAATACAGCGTACTCTTCGGGTTTGCTCAGCCGGTGAATGGCCATGCGCCGCAGGGTGCGGCGCCGCACCGTTCCGGGCTTGTAATGGCTGAAATCCACGCCCTTGCTGGTGCGGAGCAAGCCTAATATTTCGTCGAACGCCTTTTCATCCTGCGGGAGTTCCTCGGGTGGCCGGGCGTGACTCAGGTAAGGATGCCGGCACAGCCGAACGAGTTCCACCGCGATCCCCTTGGTGGAGAGCGCCGAGTCGACACAGCCGGCCACGACGGCGCTTCGCGGCATGCCATCGAACCTGGCCGTCTCGGGGTCCTGGGCCAGCGCTATGCCGCCCGCCTCTTTGATGGCCTTCAGGCCCAGTGTGCCGTCGGAAGCGGTTCCGGAAAGCACCACGCCGATCGCCTTGCTTCCCTGGTCCTCCGCCAGGGAACGAAAGAAATGGTCGATCGGCATATGGGGCGTTGCCGCTTGCCGCGGTTCCAAATACAAGTGACCCTGGCGAATGGCGATGCAGGTGTTCGGGGCGATCACGTAGACGTGGTTGGAATCCACTTTCAGCCCGTCCGTTACTTGCTGGACAGGCATGGTGGTAGCGCGAGCCAGCAACTCCGTGAGCATGCTGGCGTGTTTCGGGTCCAGATGTTGGATAAAGACGATAGCCATTCCGGGGTCTTCCGGAAGATGGCGCAAAACCTCGGTGATGGCTTCCAGACCACCGGCGGAAGCGCCAAAACCAACTACGGGACAATTTTGTGCCGCGGACTCCCCAGGTGGAACGCCCGGTGCTGTTTTCGCCGGCAGGCGTTTGGCAGCCGCCGGGCCGGTCGTCTTCGACTTTTTCTTGGCAGCCATATGGAGACTCGATTCTCCCTAATTTGACTCTAGCCCTAATTTCCGCTGATGGCTCAGATTAATAGCAGCGCCCACTCGGTTTCCCTGGGTCCGGGCGCGGTTCCGTATTAGTTGGGGCGAATACGGGCCGTTTGCAGGATCGTCTCGCACAGCGAGGCCAGCTCGGCGGAAGCGGATCGCAGTTCCTTCCGCGCTCCACGGAGCTGGGAGCGAAGCACTCCGGACTCATCCAGAGCTTCCCGGAGCGCTTGCCGGAATTGCCGATTTTCCTCCATTACCCTCTCGATGTTCCGGCCAAGTGGGTCAGGCAATCCATCGCCATTCCTGCCCGATCGCGGGATATCGATCAGGCCTCCTTGGAGGGCGGCACGAAGCAGTTCGGCGGTGTTGTGAGCCGCCAGTTTATTCAGGATTCTCGATCGATGGCACGTCGCGGTCTTAAACGAAATGCCCAGGTCAAAGGCGATTTCCTTCGAGCTTTTTCCTTGCGCGACCAGGTTCAGCACTTCGCGCTCCCGTGCCGTCAAGTGCTCCATCGGGGGCATTTGCCTCCGTTGTAGTAGCGTCGCCGACATAGGATGTATCCAGAATAACTATACCACTGGTTTGGGCATTTTGCCCAAATCTAAGTTGAGGTTAAAGAGTTCAGCTCGGAAATTTGGGCATTTTGCCCAAATTCGCCGGGTCGGGTAGACTCTCTTCATGCCCATTTACGAGTACGAGTGCCCGCAATGCGGACACCGCTTCGAGTACCTCGTGCTGTCTTCCACCCCCGCTGCGGAGTGCCCTTCCTGCGGCAATCGCGATCTGAAGCAGTTGATCTCGCTGTGCTCGATGAGTTCGGAAACCACTCGCCAGGCGAACCTCAGCGCCGCGCATAAAAAAGCGGCCGGCGTGCGGGGCGAGAAAACGCGCGAAGAGCACAAACACCTGCACGAGCACTACGACTAGCGCCCTGCCCACCGGGTGCGTCAGGTTGTGGTCCCGATTCGTCGTTGCGAAATGCCGACGGACTGCATAACGGCCTCGCACGCCGATCTCAACTCCTGCCCCGCTCCATACATCTGTGAGCAAAGCAATCTGGACTCAGCCAAAGCTTTTCGGAGCGCCAGCAGGGAGCGGCGATTATCCTCCATCACCCGCTCGACGCGGAGGCCCAGGGGAGACCGCGATTCTTCTTTGATTATCTGAAGTCGCGGGAGATCGATCAGGCCGCGTTCGAGGGCTTTACGAATCAGTTCGGCAGTGTTGTGAACCGCCAGCTTATCCAGGATCCGCGCTCGGTGGCACGTGACAGTCGTGAACGCAATGCGAAGGTCAAAGGCGATTTCCTTCGAGCTTTTTCCTCGCGCGATCAGGTTGAGCACTTCGCGCTCGCGCGCCGTCAGGGCGCTCGAAAAGGCGGATTTCTCCCCCTCCTGGGCTCGTAACGGCGCCAACATAAACCGTACTAACGATCACTATACCATTGAGCGGCCAGCTCACAAAAAATCGATCGGGTTCATGCGGCCGCCATCGACCACCATGGTTTGACCGGTGATGTACGACGCTCCTTCACCGGCGAGCAGCAGCGCCATTTCCGCGATCTCTTCCGGCTGGCCCAGGTGGCGAATCGGCTGCTTTTCGAGAGTGTGCTCCAGCCTTGCGGAATCGTTCCAGTAGTACTCGCTGAGAGCGGTCTGAATCAGCCCGGGAGCGATCGCATTCACGCGGATGCCCTTAGGTCCCAGTTCCTGCGCGTAGGATTTCGTCATCATGATGAGCGCCGCTTTGGTCATGCTGTAGAGCATCCCCTGATACTGGGGCCGCAAGCCGGAAATGGAGACGATGTTGATAATGGAGCCCGAGCCGCGCTCGCACATCCCGGGCGCAACAGCCTGGATCAGGCGAAACGCGCTCTTCAGATTGATTTCGACCATTTTGTCGAACTTGGTTTCATCTACCTGGAGCACCGGTTCCTGGGCGATGTTGGTGGCGGCGTTGTTGACCAGAATATCGACTTTGCCGAATTCGCGATTCGTAATTTCGACGAGGCGTTGAATATCTTCCTTGCGGCCGACATGGCAGGCCACGGGCAGCACCGTGCCGGCGATTTCGGACGCGGCCTGTTGCAGAGTGTCGAGTTTGCGGCCGCAGATTACGACGGCTGCCCCTTCCCGGGCGAAAGCGGCTGCGATGGCCTTACCGATGCCTCGGCTGGCCCCGGTGACAATGGCGGCCCTATTTTCCAGAACGGGCATCGTAGCTCCCGAAAGTTTCGCCGGATTCTGCCAGGCGTTTCAGCAGCGGAGCGGGCGACCAAAGCTCCGGGCCATGCCGCTCTTCGAACTCCTGAATACGATCGAGCACCGTGCGCAATCCCACTGTATCGGCATAACACATCGGGCCGCCGCGCCAGGCAGGGAAGCCATAGCCGTTGATGTAAACGATATCGATATCCCCGGCGCGCAAGGCGATGCCTTCCTCGAGCAGCCGCGCGCCTTCGTTGACCAGCGCCAGGATCGAGCGATCGATCACTTCCTCATCGGAGATTGCGCGGCGCGCGATACCGGCTTGCCGCGCCGCCTCTTCGATGAGCGCGGCAACTTCGGGATCGGGCGAGGGCCTGCGGTTCTCGTCATAGCGCGACCAGCCGCGGCCGGTCTTCTGGCCGAAGCGGCCCATTTCACAGAGCCGGTCGGCGACCAGCGGGCGGCGCACGCCCGGCTTTTCCAGATGCCGGAACTCCTGGCGGACGCGCCAGCCGACATCGAGGCCGGCGAGGTCGAGCATGGCGAGCGGGCCCATCGGCATGCCGAAATCATGAAGCGCCTGGTTCACCTGCTCCACCGGGGCGCCCTCTTCGAGCAGAAACTCCGCCTCGCGGCGATACGGGCCCAGCATGCGGTTGCCGATGAAGCCAGGGGCGTTCCCTGCAAGCACTGCGATCTTGTTCAGCCTCCGCGCCAGGGCCATGGAGGTGGCGAGCACCGTGGGACTGGTGGCCCTGCCGCGCACGATCTCCAATAACCGCATCACATTCGCGGGGCTGAAAAAATGGTGGCCCACTACCATCTCCGCCCGGCCGGTGGCGGAGGCAATTGCATCGATATTCAGATACGAAGTATTGGAGGCGAGTATGCACCCAGGCCGGGCGATCCGATCGATCTCCGAGAAGACCTGTTTCTTGACGGCCATGCCTTCGAACACCGCCTCGACGATAAGGTCGGTCTCCGCGAAACCGTCGTACGTTAGCTGCGGTGTGATCAGCGCCATCCGCTGCTCCATCGCGGCTTGGGAAAGCTTGCCCTTTTTGACGGAGTTGGCGTAATTCCTGCGGACCACATCGAGGCCGCGGTCCAGAGCCTCCTGGCTCACTTCTTTGAGGAGGACCGGGATTCCGGCGTTGGCATAGGTCATGGCGATGCCGCCGCCCATGGTGCCCGCGCCGATGACGGCGGCCCGCCGGATCTCGGCAACCGGTGTTTCCTTGGGGACGTCCGGGATGCGCGAAGCCGCGCGTTCGGCGAAAAATACATGAATCAGGGCCTTCGATTGCGTCGAGAAAAGGCACTGGTTGAAAAGCTCCGCCTCGCGGCGGCAGCCCTCTTCGAACGGCAGTCTGGTGGCCGCTTCCACGGCATCGATGGCGGCCAGAGGCGCCGTTTGCCCGCGCCGGCTATGGCGCGCCCGTTCCCGTGCGGCTTCGAAGACGCCGGCGCCGAAGTCGCGCAGTTTTTCGTTGCGCTCGCGGGTTTTGGGCGCGGGGGCGCCGGCAATTTCGCGCGCGAACGCTACAGCGCCCGCGAGCAGGTCGCCTTCGATAATGCGATCGGCAATACCCAGCGCGAGCGCTTCCGGCGCGCGAACCGGTTCGCCAAGCGAGCACATCTCGAGCGCCTTGGTTATTCCGGCCAGCCGAGGGAGGCGTTGGGTGCCGCCCGCCCCCGGAATGATGCCGAGGTTCACTTCCGGCTGCCCTACCTGCGCCGATGGCGCGATTACACGATAATGGCCCGCCATCGCCGTTTCCAGACCGCCGCCCAGCGCCGCTCCGTGGATCGCCATCACCACCGGCTTGTGGCAATCTTCGATCGCCAGCAGGAAGGGCAGCAGCGCGATGCGCGGCCTTTGGCCGGCGACAATCTTAATGAATTCGCGGATATCGGCGCCCGCGATAAACGTGCGTCCGGCGCCGATGACCACGATGGCGCGCACCGGGCCATCGCCCGCCGCGGACTCTATGGCCGCCTGCAATGCCTCGGGGACTCCGGGACTGAGCGCATTCACCGGAGGATTGTCGATAGTCACCACGGCGATCTCGCCCTGGCGCGTGAGCGTCACTAGATCAGGCATAGAGGGGTAACGTCCCAGGGGCGATGCTCATTTCCCCGGCAGGTGCGGCACGTCCTTCTCGTTCTCGAGACAAATGGAATCCAGCATCTCCGTATCCGGCACCGCCACCTGCCGCACCAGCACGGTCCACGGCCGCGTATACGCCTTGGGATCGTTCACTGTGATTTCGATTTCGAGAGTGCCGTAATTGGGCCTGCGGAAGCGTTCCGTCACCCTGGCTGCGCCGGTCAGCGGACTGCGCGCCGCGTCGAGCCACTGATCGTCGCGATAGCCGAGCGAGTCTACAACCAGAGCGTCGCCTTCCCAGCGAGCGCTGGAGTATCCCATCCAACCTGGCTGCGGGTCTTCGGGCAGCGGCCGGCCGTCGATGAAAATCTGGCGGTAGGTGGCGTTGTATTCGTCGAGGATGGCCATCAACCGCGGGGTCTGCACGATCTTCTTCATGGTGGGCAGCAGGTGCATGCGCGGCCCGCCGGGCGAGATGCAGCGAGAGTAGGGGTCGATCTGCGTGGCTCTCCGCTTGATCTCCTCGCGCGCCCACGCCGAGTACGGCAATCCGCCTTCGAGCCCCGCGCCGATATTTCCGAACTGGCGGCTGATGGGCAGGTCGGTGCAAACGCGGTTGATGCCGTCGCAGGGAAGGGGATCGGCCGGCACCCACATGCCCGAGAAATCGGGCTTGCCGTCCGAGGATTTCGGAGCCGGCGCTTTCAAATCGGGCGCTCCGGCGGTGTTGCGCGGGACGCCGGCCGTCGGGTAATTCAACCACTGCGCCGCGAGCGGTGCGGCCAGCAGAAGCGCCAGAAATGCGGGTGTCGCGCGCACGCGGCGATTATATCAATCCGGCGCCGGATTTAGTAAAATTGTCCCCCAAGGCACTCAAAACATGATCCTTCGATCGATGCGGACTCTTGCGGGCGTTGCCGTGGCGCTGATCGCCGGTTTGGTTGCTGTGGGGAGACCGGCGGTGGCGCATCACTCGTTCGCAATGTTCGATATGTCGAAACGAGTGACGCTCAACGGCACCGTCACCGAGTTCGAGTGGACCAATCCGCACTCCTATATCGAAATCGACGTTCCCGATGAGAAGGGCGCCGTGAAACATTGGAGCATCGAGATGGGCAGCCCCAGCATCCTCCAGCAGAGCGGTTGGAAGTTCAACAGCCTGAAGCACGGCGACAAGGCCACGCTCACGATGAACCCGCTGAAGAATGGACAGGCCGGCGGATTCCTATTGCAGGTTACTTTGCCGGACGGCCGCGTGCTCGGAAACGGCCCCGGCCGCGGGCCGCAACAGTGACCGCGGAGCCGGTGGTCATGCGGTCTCAACGGATGATGAGAATGGCCAAGAACCACTTGCTGACGCGCGCGGCTCAGAAACGCATTCGCGGGTTTGCATGCCCTTACCGAGCCGCGATCGTGAGGGAGCGGTGGTCCCACATGGCCATCTATGCTTTGGTGCTGTTTGGCGGAATCGGTGCGGCCGCAGCCGACCTGGTGAAGGCGCCTCCTGATTTCAGCGGCGTTTGGGGCGTCTACCGGGGCGGCAGCGGCGCTGACCCCAAACTCGCGCCCCCGGCCGCTTCTCCTCTCGCGTTGAAACCCGAGTACGTCAAAGCTTATGAAGCGCGGCGCGCCGCCGAACAGGCCGCATTGGCGCGCGGTGAACAGCTGGCCAACGGGAGCGTGCGATGCGTTCCTTACGGTATGCCGACCATGATGTCGGTGGCGGTTTACCCGGTCGAGATCATTCAAACTCCGAAGCAGATGACCGTGATCGCGGAGGCTTTCAGCGAAGTGCGGCGGATCTATCTCGATCGCCCGCAGGCGCCCATCGATGAGGTGGCCCCCGGTTATTATGGGCGCTCCGTGGGCCATTGGGAGGGCGATAGCCTGATGGTGGATACGGTCGGGATTAAGACTGCGGTTTCGGGGTACCGCGGCATGCCGCACAGCGACCGCATGCGCATCACGGAACGGTTCCGCCTGCTCACGCCCGAGATTCTGCATGACACGATCACGATCGACGATCCGGTGGTGCTCGAAAAACCCTTCACCTACACCCTGGCTTATAAACGGATGCCGAATTATGAGATGGTCGAGTTTGTCTGCGACAATAATCGCGAATACGTGGATGAAAACGGGGTGGTCCGCATGAAGTTGCGCGACCGCTGAGAGGAGCCCTGCGATGCGCACAGGATTTTTGCTGGCTGGTCTGGCGATGGCGAGCCTTGCCGCGGCGCAGACGGCCGCTCCGGAATTGCCTCCGAGCGCCCTTGCCCCTGCCAATCTGGCCAAGACCCGCCCTAAGCCTCCCTTCGACCTGACCGGCACCTGGCAGCACGGCGGCGGGCCCAATAATCCCTTCCAATTCTCACCGCCGCCCGGCGCCAAGCTGACGCCCGCGGCGCAGGTGCACTACGATGCCGCACGCAAGGCGCGCGCCGAGGGAAAGGCCTACCATGACGATATCGGCCAATGCTGGCCGGCCGGCCTGCCGCTGATCATGACGCGCGTCTGGCCAATCGCGATGATCCAGATTCCCACGGCCATTTACATGATCAGCGGCTTCATGAACAGCGTCCGCACCATTTTCCTGGACGGCCGGCAGCATACCGACCCGGATCTCGTGGTGCGCAGCTTCAATGGCGAATCGATCGGCCACTGGGAGGGCGACACGCTGGTTGTGGACACCCGCAACTTCGTGGAAGACCATCACTGGCTCGATAACGGGATTCCGCTCACCGACGCGGCACGCATCATCGAGCGCATGCGTCTCATTGATAAAGGCGCGGCGCTCGAAATCGAATACACGGCCATCGATCCGAAGAGCTGGGAGGGTGAATGGAAGTGGACTAAGCGCTGGCGCAGGGTGAACGATCAGGACATCACCGAGGCTTCCTGCCTGCCGGATCTCAATGAGCACATGCCCAGCACCAAACCAAGTCAGAATGTCCGTTGACGAAAGGTAGAAATGCTATGAGAGTCTTACTGGCCGCGTGCCTGTTCGCCGCTTCCGCTTCCGCGCATCATTCGATGGCCGGCTTCGACCGGAACAAGACCGTAACCCTGACAGGCACCGTGAAGCAATTCAAGTGGGCCAATCCGCACTCCTGGATCGAGATGGAAGTGACGAACGATAAGGGCAGCATGGACGTCTGGAATATCGAGATGACGTCGCCCGCCGTTCTGATCCGCGCCGGGTGGAAATCCTCTTCCGTAAAACCCGGCGACAAGGTCACGATGATGGCTCACCCGCTGGTGACGGGGGAGCCCGGCGGCATCTTTGTTTCCGTCACGATTCCGAGCGGGCAGACTCTCACGGACCGGCCGATTCAGCCGGCCGCCGCGACTCCGCCGCCGCGGCCGTGACACTACGCCGCGGGCCTGGAGGTCGCTAACGGTGATTCGTTACTGCGCATACGCGACTCGATGATTTTGACGATGCGCTCGGCGTCCCTGCTAACGCCGTGAATCATCGTGGAGGAGAACGCGTAAATGAAGGGCAGGCCCACAAAGTAAAGCCCCGGTTCGCCGAAAGCCACGCCGCCCTCTTCTTTGGGCGGTCCTCCGTCTTCAAAACCAGGCAGATGGATCCAGGAAAATCCCGGGCGAAAGCCCGTGCACCAGATGACGTTAGCCACTCGCGGCCTGCGGCCGTCGGCCAGCAGCGGCAATCCATTGTCCACACCGGCAACGCGGGGGACCCGCTCGACGCCCGCGGCCGCGAGTTGCTGGGGTTTGACGCGGATGAGCGGCCCGCCTTGCGAGAGCACCTTGGGACGGACTTTACGGCCCATCGGCGTCTTGATGGTCAGCACGCGATGGAATAGGAAACGAATCACCAGGGGCTGCAGGAACAGGCGCGCGGCCAACCCATCGATGTGGAACGGAATGTGGCCGGTATCCCGACCCGCCATCCACGTGCGGTGGCTGCGGGCAACCTCCAGGCCGATCTCGGCGCCCGAATTTCCTGCGCCCACGATCAGCACGCCACCCTCTTGCAATTGGCTGGGGTTCCGGTAGTCTTTGGAGTGGATCTGCACGATCTGCGGATCGAGTTCTCGCGCGAATGGCGGCGTTCGGGGGACTTGATAGGTGGCCATTGCCACCACGACGTTATCGGCCTCGAACCTACGGCTGCCTGCGTTGACAATGTACTTGCCGCCGCGCCGCGAAAGTCCATCGACCCTGACACCGTTGAGCACCGGAAGGTCGAACCGCGCGGCATACGCTTCGAGATAATCCGCCATCTGGTCCTTGGTCGGAAAAGAAAGGGAGGGCGCCGGGAAGGGCATACCGGCAATCCCGTCGTACCGCGCCGGAGTGAACAGCCGGAGTGAATCCCACCGGTTGCGCCACGAATCGCCGACGCGCTCGTCCGCGTCGAGGATCACGAAAGGAAGACCGCGGCGCGACAAGTAGTATCCAACCGACAGCCCAGCCTGTCCGCCGCCGATCACAATCGTCTGCATGCGCTCGGTCCGGCTCTGGTACGGCATGGTAGACCTCCCTCACGATAGAACGCGGCAGAGCGGGCGGAAACGGCTCACGACATGTTGACATGAAGAACTTTGTATTATAGAGTTACTTTGTGAACCGATCGACTCGATGGCTTCCCCGGGAAATGACCTGTCCTCCGATACTGGACTCGGCGGCGGCTGCCGGCGCGCCCAAGCCGCGCCATGCCTTGCTGGTCAACCCGTTCTACGCGAAGGATCCCAACGCGAGTTTCGGCAAGCATGTGCTGACGCCAACGCTCGCTCTGACCAGTTTCGCCGCGGCCACGCCCGAACACTGGGATATTTCGTATTGGGACGAGAACCTGCTGAATGGCCCGCCGCCGTGTGAACCCATACCCGCGGTGGTGGGAATTACCGTGCACCTAACCTTCGCACGAAGGGCTTTTGAACTGGCGCGTTGGTACCGGCAGCGTGGAAGTAAAGTCATTCTGGGCGGGCTGCACGTACTTTCGTGCCCGGAAGAGTGCGCGGCTCACGCCGATGCGCTGGCGATCGGCGATGGCGTGCAGCTTTGGCCGCGCATCCTGACGGATGTCGAAGCCGGGAACCTGCAGCGCACTTACGTGGCGGGCTATCAGAACGAGTATCGGGAGGATCCGCCGCCGCGCCGGTCCCTGATCCCGCGCAGGAGTTTCCTCACCACGACCAGCCTGATTGCTACGCGAGGGTGCCACAATCGCTGCGGCTTCTGCTACCTGGCTAC
>PSRJ01000267.1 GCA_003175985.1 Terriglobia bacterium | reverse complement strand
AGCGATCGCGTCGATGGCGGCCCGCTGAATTATCGGGTCAGAGCGCACGCGAGACTGTGGAGCAAGGGCGAGCACCCGGCGCTGACGATGGACGTCCTCGAGGGCGATCCGAAGTTATCGCTTTGACCTGGAATGCTACCATTGCCGATCACAAACCCAGTCTGCGGACCATCGCCGGAATTTCGGGTGAGCGCGCAGCGGCCGAGGCCGCGGATGCCAAGGGCGGCAGTGGTCGCGTGCAGCGCGAGAACGTGATTCAGTAGGGACAGAGCTACTACTTATTCGGCGCGCCCGGAGCCGCGCCGGGGTCGCCTGCGGCGTTGCCGACGAATAGTTTCCTGCCGTCGGTGAAGGTGATCACGCTGCCGTTGGCGCGGTTCGATCCGTCTTTCGCCTGGAAGCCTTCGATCAGCAACTCGGTTCCGGCCAGCAATGACTCTTTCGTAAAGCCGCGGCGCAGCAGCGAATTGGGGGCTGCGGCTTCGATCATCCACGCGGTTACCTTGCCATCGTCGCCTTTCACGTCAATGTGAATCCAGGCGTGCGGATTGATCCACTCCATCTTGGTGACGGTTCCCTTGAGTTTCAGCGGCTTCTCCGCGTCAAACTCGGCGGCAAATGCATGGTGAGCCCATGCCGGCGCGGCGGCCAGCAGCAATGCCCCCGCGGCGAGAACAAGTGCAAATCTCTTCTTCATTTCCGTTCTCCTGAATCGTTCAGTTCTTTTTCGCGGCTTGGGCCGCAGCCTTCTTTTCTTGAGCGCGAGCCCCGCTAAGGGAATCGAACATCGCGTAATTGCCCTCGTGGCAGGCGTATTCAAAATTCTGATAACCCGGCTCTTGCGTCAACGGGAACGCGACTTTGAAAGGTTTGGTGAATGTCTTCGGGTCGTCGATGGTTACTTCGTACTGCATCTCGTTGGGACCGATTCGCGTGAAGCGCTCCGTCAGTTTCAGGGCATCGCTCGTGGGAGTGCCCCCACCGTTCAGGCCGATCCCTGTCTTGTTGTTCAGGAAGTTCGTGGTCTCGACAACCAGCGTGCTACCTTCCCAATGCCCGCGCGCATCGCCCATGTAGGAACGGATATTGGGACTGGCGTGAGGGCGCCCGTCGGTCGGAATGACGCGGGCCTCATGCACCATTTCCTGCAGAATCGTGACGTAGCCGGGCGCCTGTACGATCTGTTGCCCATTGCCGTAAATCACGGGGAATATCGAGCCCGTCACACCGCGGGTGATGCACCGGATGTAGTAGCTGAAGTCCTCCCAGGAATCGGCTTTCGGGTTGTTGTTGCCGGCTCCTTCCGGCACGGGCCGCGCTTTGGCTTCCGGCAGCAGATCGGGTGTCCTGCCGTTGGGTGGATCCACTACGAGCGAGGTCTGCTTGCAAGGCCGGCGCGCGCGCTCGCCCCAGTGAGCCGGAGGACCGGTGCCTACCCGCTGATCGGGCGCGACCGTTTCTTTGAGATCGTTTTCGTGCTGCCGGGCGAGTTGCGATCCGCGCTGCGTGAGTTCCTGCTCCGTCAGGTACTGCCGGTCGCCGAAATTGGCGGGCCGGTTCATCGGCGTGCCGATGCAATCGTCACTCGTCCATGTTCCCTGCAAATCGGGATCGCCCCATGGCGTTTTTGGCATGCTCCAAGCGCTGGAACCGGGCGCTGCCTTGGCGGCTTGTCCGAGGGCCGGCTGGTTTGTCAGCGCGAAGATCGCCCCAGCGGCCATCAGCGCACGAATCGTTAACAGGACCGGGTATCTCATTTGGCTCTCCCTTCTGCCTACTTCTTCTTCAGATCCCCGTAAATGAGTTCTTCGACGTACTCTACGCATTTGAATTCGTTGAGCTGCGCGTTCTTTTCCTTGCGCCGGTAGAGTACCGTGCTGATCTTCCAGGGCCGCGTGTAGATGGTCTTGTCGTCGATCGTCGCTTCGTAGTTGATATGATCGGCATCCGCCAATGTGAACCGCTCCACGATGTGCGTATTATCGGTCTGGAAGTTGCCCGAACGATCGAACCAGCTATTCCCATTCAAGCCGCTGACGTCGACCACCAGCGTGTCGCCTTCCCAGTGGCCGTTGGAAGTGCCCATCCAGGTATCCACAGACGCTTTCTTGAATGCTCCCATGTTCACCACGCGGTTGGAAGTGGCGTACTCATAGGCGAACGCGATATCCCGCTGTGATTGCGTGATCTGGAACGGGAAGGACATATAGTTGGCGCGCGGAATCCCCGGCATGTAGCACTTGATCTCGGGATCCAGCTTCATCCGGTTGGCAAAGTTTTCTTTCTGCTTCGCCGCGGCCTCTGGTGTGTACGGGATCTCGCCGCCGTCGACGATTCCCTCGCCGGCAGGTTCCGCGCCGGTCGCGCCAAGCTGGAAGAGCGGTCCGGCATGAGCGCTATGATCGCGAATATCCCAATAGGCGGTCCCCAGCGCTTGCCAGAGCCCCGTGAAGTTCGGCTTGCCATCGCGCATACGGGGGATCTGCGGGGATGTTCCACCGCGAGTTTGACTTAGGCCCGGCGCCGCAAAGAGGACAAACGCCGCGGATATCAGAATCCACGCCCGGCGTTGATCAAACATATACCCTGAGTCTCCTGATTTCGCTATTTTACTTCAGTCCCCCGCCGGAGGGACAGGCGGCTTCGCCGGCCACTTAGTTTTCCGGGACGTTATTTCGTAATCCCTACCTGGCCCATCAGCCACGCGGCTTCGAACGCGTCGTCATGCAGGCGATCGTAGCGGCCGGAAGCGCCGCCGTGGCCGGCCGGGTCCATCTTGATCTTCAGCAGCAGCGGATTCTTGTCCGTTTTGAGCGTGCGCAGGCGGGCCACGTATTTCGCGGGTTCCCAATACATCACCTGGCTGTCATTCAGACTGGTCGTCACCAGGATCGCGGGGTAGGCGCGCTTCTCGAGATTGTCGTATGGGCTGTATGTCCGCATGTAATCGTATGCGGGCTTTTCATTCGGATTGCCCCATTCGAGATACTCGCCCACGGTCAGCGGGAGCGAGGCATCGAGCATAGTGTTCATTACGTCGACGAACGGCACACCCATGTGGACGGCGCGGAAAAGATCGGGGCGCAGGTTCACCACCGCCCCCATCAGCAGGCCGCCCGCGCTGCGGCCTTCGATTACCAGTCGGTCCTTCGCAGTCCATTTTTCGCGGACGAGGTATTCGGCGCTGTCGATGAAGTCGGTGAACGTGTTGCGCTTCTTCATCAACATGCCGTCTTCACGCCACTGCTCGCCCATTTCATTCCCGCCGCGAATATGCGCGATCACGTAAGCCATGCCGCGGTCGAGGAAGCTGAGGCGCGAACTGGAAAACGTTACCGGCGTAGCCAGGCCGTAGGAACCGTAGCCGTAAAGGAAAAGCGGTCCTTTGCCGTCGCGCGTGAAGCCTTTCTTGTAGACGATCGAGAGAGGCACGCGCACGCCATCGCGGGCCGTGGCCCAGAGCCGCTCGGAAGCGTATTGTGCCGGATCATAGCCGCCCAGGACTTCCTGCCGTTTCAGCAGGTGCGATTGGCCGGTGCGCATGTCATAGTCGTAGACGCTCGATGGCGTGATGAAGCTCTGGTAGTTATACCGGTAAGTCGTCGAACTAAACTCAGGCGTGCCGCCCGGCCTTACGGAATAAATGGGTTCCGGAAAAGGAATCGTAGTCCAGGCGCCGGTTCGGAAATTGTGGACACGGAGGCGATTCAGGGCCTCCGATTTCTCCACGGCAACCGCGAAGTCCTGGAAGAGATCCACATCTTCAATCAGCACCGTATCCTGATGAGCCACGAAGGTCTTCCAGTTTGCCGGCCGCGGATCGCTCTCGGGCGCCGTCACCACCTGAAAATTCTTGGCGTTCTTATTGGTGCGTACGTAGAATAAGCCTTCGCGGTGGTCGACGTAATAGCGGTGCTTCTTCTCCCGCGGCAGAAAAACCGCGAAAGAATCCTGCGGACGATCGGCGCGCAGGAAACGGAACTCCGTGGTATCTTTGGCGCCGATCTCGAGGAACAGGTATTTCTTGTCGCGCGATTTCCCCAATCCGATGTCGTAGAGTTCGTCCTTTTCCTGATACAGCAGATCGTTTCCCGCTGCGCCGAGAGTGTGGCGCCACAGGGTATCGGAGCGCTTCGTAACCTCGTCTTCCGTGGTCAGAAAGAGTGTCTTATTGTCCGAGGCCCATTCCACCGAGGTGACGCGGCTGGCCGTATCGGGCAGGGTCTGGCCCGTGCGCAGATCCTTGACGTGGAGTTGGAATTGGCGGAAGCCGACGAAATCGGTGGCGTAGGCCACCAGATTCTGATCGTCGCTCACGACGAAAGCGCCGAGCCCGACGAACTTCTGTCCTTTGGCGAGTTCGTTCAGGTCGAGAAGCACTTCTTCAGGTGCTTCCATGCTGCCTTTGCGGCGGCACTGAATCTGGTATTGTTTGCCTTCTTCCGTCCGCGAGTAATAAAGGTAGTCGCCGCGGCGCACCGGAACCGAAAGGTCGGTCTGCTTGATGCGGCCCAGCATCTCTTTATAGAGCGAATCGGCGAAGGGCTGGAGGTCCTTCGTCATCGCCTCAGTGTAGGCGTTCTCCGCTTCCAGATAGTGAATGACCTCGGGATTCGATTTCTCCCGCAGCCAATAGTAATTGTCGATGACGGCAGCGCCGTGCCGGACCTCGCGGTGTTCTTTAACCGGGGCCGCCGGAGGCTGCGGCTGTGCGTCGAGAGCGGATGCAATGAGAACCATGGTGCCAAGTCGAAGGTAGAACACGTCAGAGCCTTTCACGAATGCGCCTTGCGCCGGGGTGGTTCGAGGTTGGGCAGAAAGGCCGTTAAAAGCCCGAGAGCGGGCAGGAAGGCGCAAGCGCGGTAAACGAACTCGATGCTGGTGGCATCTGCCAGCCATCCCAGCAACGCGGCGCCCAGCCCGCCCATTCCGAAGGCGAGCCCGAAGAACAACCCGGAGATGGTGCCGATTTTGCCGGGAAGCAGTTCCTGCGCGTATACCAGAATCGCGGAAAACGCCGAAGCGAGAACAATCCCGATGATCACCGTGAGGATGCTGGTCCAGAACAGGTTCACATAAGGTAGCAACAGCGTGAAGGGAAGCACGCCTAAAATGGAGGCCCAGATGACATACTTGCGGCCGATGCGGTCGCCGATGGGACCTCCCAGGATGGTGCCGGCCGCCACAGCGCCGAGAAAAACGAAGAGATGAACCTGGGCGCTCCGCACCGAAACGTGGAACTTGTTGATGAGGTAAAACGTGTAATAGCTGTTCAGGCTGGCCATGTAAAAGAACTTCGAGAAGATGAGTCCGACGAGGACGGTCAGGGCCAGCGCGATTTTTCCACGGGAGAGGTGGGAAGACGGAGCGGCTTTGGCGCGCGCTTTCCGCGTGGCCTGGCGATGCTCCTTGTACCAGGCGCCGACGCGCACCAGAATGATCATAGCCAGCAGAGCGGCGCCGGAGAACCAGGCAATGCTGGGTTGGCCCATCGGCAGCACAATGAACGCCGCCAGCAAAGGTCCGAGCGACGAGCCCGCGTTGCCGCCGACTTGAAAAAGCGACTGCGCCAGCCCGTGCTGTCCGCCGGAGGCCATGCGCGCCACACGCGACGATTCCGGATGAAACACGGAAGAACCGATGCCCACCAGCGCCACAGCGAACAGGATCATCGAAAAGCTGGGCGCCGAGGAGAGCAGTAAGAGCCCGACGAGCGTGAATCCCATTCCCACCGCGAGTGAATAGGGGGTCGGCTTCCGGTCGGTGTAGATGCCCACCAGCGGCTGCAACAACGAAGCTGTGATCTGTAAGGTCAGGCTGATCAGGCCGATCTGGCCGAAATCAAGCCGGTAGGAACTCTTCAGGATGGGATAGACCGCCGGAATCACCGACTGCATCATGTCATTCAGCAGATGGCAAAAGCTGATTGCAGCGAGCACGCGGAATGCGGTGCTCTCCACCCGTTTTTCGGCGGAAGCGGCGGCGCTCAGGCTGGTTGGAGCAGACACTCTTAGTAGTGTAGCAGCGGGTTTGCCGGGCGCGTTTTCAGACCGCCGCGGCGGCGATTGGGAACAAAATGTACCGCGGGTCTTCTAAGTGCCTTTGTTTGCAGCGCGAATTTGGAGATTTGGTACATTATGTACCGCGGCGGCCGCGTCATGCCGCCAAACGGACAAACTTTCGGATGGCCGCGTTAACAGACAGCATGCGATATAAAGGTAATCACACATGACCGCCCAAGAAGCTCGCACGCACATTCGATATTCCGGCTGGGCGTCAAGCAAGGTGCTGGAGGCTGCGCTCGCGCTGCCGCCCGAGGACCGGGCCAAGCCGATGAGCGTCTCCCATGAAAGCATTGCGAAAACGCTCGCTCACATCTATTTCGCCGACGGCATCTGGTATTCGCGCATCGCCGATCCCAACTATCCGGTGCCCTCTCACGATGAGCTCCCCTCCCTCGATTTCGTGGTTGAAGAATGGCCCCGCCTGCAGGCCAAGTGGGAAGCCTGGGCCGATACAATCACCGACGCCGACCTGGCTAGGCAAGTGCCCTTCAAATCACGCTTCGTGGGTAACGCCGGCCTTCCCGCCTGGCAGATCGTGATGCACGTGGTGAATCACGGCACGCTGCACCGCGGCCAGATCGTCGGCATGCTCCGTCAACTCGGCGTCCAGCCGCCCGCGACGGATCTGGTGTTTTACTACTGGGAACAATCCAAGGCTGCCGCGAGCTAAGGAGATTGGCCGCGTTGAAAGGCCTCTGATGGGCCGATTCGCAGGCGAAACCGCCTGCGCCACCACACAGGATCAACAGGTTGCCAGGTTTGGTGGGGCAGGCATTCAGCCTGCCAGCGCCGCCCATAGCTTTTTCGCTCGGACAGAGATAGGATCATAGACGCTCAGCCATGCGAAATATGAGGGTGAAACCACCATTGGAGACGAGATTATGAAACGCTTCGCCAAAATAGCGATCTGTCTGTCCGCGATCCTGCTGCCGGGAGTCGCGGTGTTGGAAGCGCAGAGTCCGAAACCCAAAAGGATTAATCGTGCGATCGAGTTGCTGGAGCAGGGCCAGCCGATCTACTATACCGGATCGCATTCCGGCACGGCAGGCAGCTTCGAACAAGGGAAGCTGGACGCGCAAACTTGGGCGGATTACATCAGTTATGACATGGAGGCGGCGCCCTACGATATCGCGGGATTGTCTCAATATATGCAAGGACTCGCAGCCGGCGGCCCCACGCGGACCGGACACCGGACTCCGGCGGTAATCGTTAACCTTCCGGTGCGGGGAACGGATGAAACCACGGTGCGTGCGAATGCCTGGATGATCGAACAGGTTCTGGCCACGGGCGTACACGGAATCCTGCTGTGCCACGCGACGACAGCGGGCGCGGTGCGCGCGATGGTCGAAGCGGTGCGGTATCCCAACCGCGAACAAGGCGTAGGCCGGGAGGGATTGCAGGACGGACGGCGCGGAGCTCATGGCGCGGCGATGGCGGCGAAGATATGGGGAGTGTCGCAGGACGAATATATGCGGAAGGCGGATGTCTGGCCGCTCAACCCAAACGGCGAACTGATGCTCGGCGTCAAGATCGAAGATAAATATGCCTTGGCGAACGTGGATGGGATCGTGCGGGTTCCGGGCATTGGGTTTGGAGAGGGCGGCCCGGGTGACATGGCGCTCTCTTTCGGATTTAAGCAGAATGATCCCAAGGCGAAAGAGGTGCAGGACAAGATTTTCGCGGCTGCGAAGGCGCAGCATCTGTATTGGCTGGGGATCGGCGGCTCGGGTCCTAATAAAGAAGCCGCAATCGAAGCGGCGATTAAAGAAGGTCATATGGTTGGATCCGGAGAGGATACCGCGGCAATCGGCCGGCGGATCACCAAGCGGGCGCAGCCATACTAACTCTGCACTGGCAAAGGAGAGAGCCGTGAAATCCAATCGTGCCCTGAGTTCGCCCGGCCTGACGCGCCGGTCCGCGTTTACTGCTGCCGGGTTCGGGATGGCCGCAATGACTGGCATCGAGCGCCGTGCCGAAGCCGCCGAACAAACCCCATCGGAAAAGGCCAATATTGCAGTGGTCAACGATTTTTGTGCCGCCTGGCCGAGCCATGACCTGGAGCGGGTTATGTCGTTCTTCGCGGAGAACTGCGCTTACCGCGTCAGCGAGACTCAGGAACCGAATAAGGGCAGGCAAGCCGTCCGGGACCGCATCGGTTCATTCCTCAACCGCGTGCAGGGCTTCGATGTGGTTCAGACATTCGCCATGGGGCCGATGGTCTTCAATGAGCGGCATGACCGCTTCAGCGGCGGGCCCTTGAAGATGTGGCATGGCGTCGGCGTGTTCTTTCTGAAAGACGGCAAGATCGTCGAGTGGTACGACTACACAATTGCCATCGAACGCCCTTAGCTGCCGCACACGGCCGCGATAGCGTGCGGCTCAGGAAAGCAGTTGCTCGTGCGCTCGGGTTAGCTTTTCGAGGGGAACCTGTTCGCCCGCGACGTCGGCTTTTACTTTGAGCAAGCCGAGATCCTGAAGAACCAGCTTAATCTTCGGAATCGCCTCATGAAGGGCTACCGCGACATCCTTTGTCCCTTTAATGATCGACACCGTAATGGCGATGCCGGCGATGAGCTCGGCGGCCATGCGGGTCGATTGCGGCTGTGCTTCCACACTCTCCACAGCGCCGAGCGCGGCGAGCCGCTTTTCGATATCGGTGGCCAATTGTTGTGCGTCCGCTCCTTTCGGGAGCTCTGCATATAGCGTTATCTCGGCCATTATTGTCCTCCGCCTAATCGTAGTCCGGCCGGCCTATTGCGGACAAGAAGAATGGAGCCCAAAAATAGACTTTACGAGTAAGGTCCCTTGCCGTTTCGAGGTAATCACAGATCGCCTTCTGGAGCGCCGTTTCCGGATCCTGGCACTCCCCGTTCGCCAGCCGGGAGTGGAACGATGTCGAGATCTGCCGCGCGGCTTTGCTGTCGACCGGCCAGAGCGTTCCGAGAACGCGCCGCGCGCCCGCCCGGAAGAAGGCTGCTTGCAAACCGAAGAGATCATCTCCCGGGAGTTCCTTCATGCCGCGTCCGGAGATCGGCCGCTGTCCCGAGCAGCAGGCACTCAGTACAACCGTTTCGGCGCCCAATCGGAGCCGCGCAAGTTCCAACCCATCGAACATCGAGTCCGCAAGATAAAAATGCGATTCCATTGGGCTGTCGCTGTTGACGTTCTCCCCGTGCGTGGCGAAATGCAGACAAGAGTATCGTTCGAGATCGCCGGTGCTCTCCATCTCTCGAAGGCGAGCCGCAGTCGCGTGCCTGCCGCGGAACAATTTCGAGGGCACGCCATTGCGCTTGTAGATCTCATGCACTTCAGCGGCTTCGGATTCGGCCTCCGGCAGCCGCATCAGATTACGGCCCGGAACATCAAAGTTCTCAACTCCCACAACGAGCACTTGCTGCGTGCGACTGGGTGAATAGCGTATCTGCAAAACGCTCAGGTTGGGAATGTACGAGATCGCCGCGCGTTGAATCAGCCACTGATCCTCCAGGCGCATCGCGTGGAATGGAACAGAATGCAGGACCCGATGCGGAGAAATCAGCAGCCTCTGTTTCGTTTGCCACGCCACGCGGGAGTCATGCGGGAGGAGAAACGAACCAAAGTTGCGGACCGGCTCGAAACAGGAATACGTGATGCTGCCGGCTTCCAGAGCGTTGCGCGCGTAGCGGTCGAGCGCTTGCCTCTCATTCCCGCTCAGCCGATGGAGCTTCGCGTCTATCCCGGTCTTGTCGATGACGGCAATCGAGAGGGTTGTCGCATCCAGCCAGTAATAAAACAGGATTGCCTCATCGGGCCGAAGCGTTGACTGCGCCGCGGCCAGGTGGAACGCTTCCGGCTGCGCGCCCGAATCGCGCACGGCCATGAGGTCCCAAAGCATCTGGCGCCGCGCGAGCAGGCGCTCGGGAATTTCGCCTGCCGCATAGGAGGCAATCTGCCTCGAAAGCGCGCGGAACTCCTGTTCGGTTTCGCTGGCGCGGTCCGGCTGTTGCTTTTGGCTGGCCGCGCGGGTAAGAATCGAGCGGCACTTCGAGAGTTCGGCCCGTTCAATCATGACGTCGTACTGGCCGAGCTCATAGGCCGAGCGAACGCCCCATGAGTACAGGCCGATTCGCGAGCGGAGATAGGCGCTGGCCAGATAGTCGGCCGAGAGCCGGAACCGGTATTTTTCGACGAGCGCGATGCCTTCCGAACAAACGCCGAAAACGCGCCGCCAGTCTTCCAACTGCGCATGGGCGTCCGCCAGCCGGCCCAGAATCCGCACCTGCAAATCGTCCTGCCGTAAAACGCCAAGAGCTTCACCGGCCTGTTGCAAAACTTCGATGGTTTCGCGAACCCGGCCCGCGGCAAGCAGCAATTCCGAACGCTGGAGAAGCGTTATCGCAATCAGGTCAGGCTTGCGGAGACGCCGCGCCTCCTTCTCGGCGGAAGTGACTGACGCCAGAAGATCGTCACGCGAGTCGCCGGGCGCGCGTTCCAGGTGCTCCAGCGAAACGCGGCTCAACTGTCTGCGGACGGTGATGACGTCGTCAGTGACTCCCATAGACTGCGCGGAGGAACCTCGCGCACGGTTTGCCGGCTCGCCTGCCGTTTTCAAGCCTCAGCGGAACAGCTTCTCCCATTCGCCGGATAGACCTCTCATCGTATTCGAGAAATCGTCGTCCGCAGAGCTCCGGTCCATGTCTTCGGCCAGAACGAGGCGTTCCTTCGCCTTCTTCGCATCACCCTTCCGGTTAAGCCGCTGATATACGTCGGCAAGGCCGAGATGGATTCGACGATGCAGCCCGCGCACCTGGAGCCGGTTGTCGATCATCGCCGTGGGCGAAATGCTCTTTCCGGAATCGATGGCCAGCAAGGTACAGACCAGCGATTGGGCCAAGTCGCCGCCGCTGGGGTTGTCCAGGCCGGAAGCCTTCAGCCCAGCCTCGGCTCTCAGCAGAGTCTTTTCCGCGGCAAAATCGTCTCCCGCCTGTGCCTGCAGTTCGCCGAGACCGATCAGCCGGGAGAAGTAATCCGGGCTCTTGCGATCGAGATGTTCCAGTTCCTCGAGCGCGGTGCGGATCTGCCCGTCGAAGTCCGCCTCCTGCGTCATACGGTTCTCGCCGGTGATCTGCCGGCATTTCGCCGCCTCTCCAGGCTCACCGGATTCCTCGTACGCTTTCGCAGCCTGCATGAAGTAATCGTGCGAATTCTCACTATCGTGGATTGATTCATATGCGCGAGCGAGAGATTGAAGCGCCTGTGCGAGACTGTGGCGTAGAGTTTCGAGGTCGTAGTAGCCGGCGACCTTGGGAGGCCCGGCCTGGATCAGCGCGCGATAACCCGCGATGATGTTTTTCCAATCCGTGATGACGGAGTCGTTGACGGGATTGAACCAGGTGCGCATCATCATCGCTCTCACCCGGCCGTCGAGCTCGAGCATCATCTTGGCCCGCCCATAATCGCTCTCGGGAACGGCCACCGCTGGAGCCTGGAAAGCCTCATAGGCCTTTCCCGTGGCTTGCGAAGCGACGGATTGCAGCCATTCGAGCGAGCCCTTCCGGTCCTTATCTTTCCGCGCTTCCCGGATCATCTTGCCGAGCTCCGCAAAGAATGTGTCATCAAGACGGAACGCGCTGAACTGGACATAGCGGGCTGCACCATCCCGATCGGGCATGCCCAGAATGTAGTCGGCGAAAAGACGTGCTTGTTCCGAAGTCATGGTTACCTCCGAAAATCTCGCGCCAAAGTAGGTGCTCCCGTGCGCCCAGCTTACTGGGATGGTGAATTTCAGGAGTGTTGCGTATCAGGGTAGGGCGTTTCGACCCGAACAGAGCCCAAAACCGGCTTCGGCCTCATACTACGGTTGTAGACGAGCATGCCGGCCGTGCACACCACGCCCACGCCGGACAGGATGAACCACATTTCATTGGGGTTCGGCCCCATCGCGTAATTCGTCACCAGCCAGCCCGCGAGCGGGCCTGCGGTGAAAGAGCCGATCGCGACGGGTAAGAAGGAAAACCCCAGATACGTGCCCACCTGTGCCGGGGGAGCCAGGATCGAAACGTATTCGTAAAGCCTTGGGGCCATCGTCGCTTCACCTATTGAGAACAAGACAATCGCCACGGCAAGCATCGAGGCTGCCGGGAAGATGGGGACCAGCAGCCACGAAAGGCTGGCGATGGTCATGCCGATCGAGATCGCCGTTATGGGCCTCCATCGCTTCACGAGAATGCTCACCGGAATCGTCAGCGCGATGATCGCCACCCCTTCCACGCTCTGCAGGAGCTCAAACCTCTCGAAATGCAGAACCTCCCTGGCATAAAACGGCATGGAATAGTAAAGCTGCCAGAACAGGATGTAGAACCCCGATGCCAGCACCAGGAATAACAGAAACCTGACGTTGCCGAAGACCGTCAGCATGTTGCGAAAGACCTGGCCCAGCGTCTGCGTCGTCTCAGCAGGCCGCGATACGGGCTCCCGGAAAAACAGCAACGTCGCGATCAGATTCGCGGCCGATATTACCGCAGAGGTGGCGATCGCATACTGAATCCCGAGCCGCCCGCGCACTGCCAGCGCGGTCAACGGGCCGAGCGTGCCTCCGATGTTGACCAGCGTGTAATAAATGGAATAGCCGAGGCCGCGCTTTTTGTCGGATGTGGTGTTCGCGATCGTTCCGGTGATGCATGGTTTGATCAACGAGCCGCCAATCGCTGTCAGGATCAGCACGGTAACGATATAAGGAATCCTGCCTGTTGCTCCGGCGATTTTCTGCCCGGAATGCATTCCGGCGAGACCGATCAGGAAGTATCCCGGCGTGAAAATAGCAAAGCAGGCGGCCAAGGTGCGCCGGAATCCGTAACGGTCGACGATGATGCCGGCCACGATCGGAAGCGTGTACAACAATCCCGAGAACAGGCCCACCAGGGAAGGCCCGGTCCGCGGGCCGAGGCCGATGTTCTCCGCCAGATACACCGCCAGGACCGACAATGTGCAGTACATTGCGACCCGCTCAAACAGTTCTAATGTATTGGCGACCCAAAACGATTTGCTGAAGCCCTCGGTCCACTTCTTCACGGAGTCAATCTCGAGCGCGGCGCTCTATCCCACTTTTCGCGCGATCGACTTGGCCTGCAGGAACAGCAGCAGGTAGTCGGGACCGCCGGCTTTGGAGTCGGTTCCGGACATGTTGAAGCCGCCGAAGGGGTGCGCGCCGACCATGGCGCCGGTGCATTTGCGGTTGAAGTAGAGATTGCCGACGTGAAACTGTTCCTTAGCCTGGCGCAGGTGTTCGGGATCGTTGGAAAATACCGCTCCCGTGAGGCCGTATTCGGAATCGTTGGCTAATTCCAGAGCATGGGCGAAATCGCGCGCTTTGGTGACTGCCAGCACGGGGCCGAAGATTTCCTCCTGAAAGATGCGCGCCTTGGAATCCACATCGGCGATGATCGTCGGCGCAACAAAGTAGCCATCGCCATCGCGCGGTTCGCCGCCGGCGACCACTCGGCCTTCCTTCTTACCGGTTTCGATGTATTCCAGGATGCTCTTGCGCGCGCTCGCGCTGATTACCGGACCCATGTAGTTGCGTGGATCGTCGGAAGGACCCACCTGGATGGTTTTCGCTTTTGTCGTGAGCTTTTCGAGAAACGGATCGTACACTTTAGCATCCACGATGGCG
This sequence comes from Terriglobia bacterium, assembly GCA_003175985.1. Taxonomy (GTDB): domain Bacteria; phylum Acidobacteriota; class Terriglobia; order Bryobacterales; family Bryobacteraceae; genus PSRJ01. The sequence continues at coordinate 37,838 of PSRJ01000267.1, read as the reverse complement.
CGCGAGCACGCCGAGCATTTCTGGCCCTGATAGCCGAACGCGGAGACCAGCACGGCTTCCGCGGCTTTATCGAGATCGGAATCGGCGTCCACCACAATGGCATCCTTGCCGCCCATTTCGGCGATCACACGCTTGATCCAGACCTGGCCCGGCTGGGCCTTGGCGGCGAGCTCATTGATCCGCAGCCCGACATCGCGTGAGCCGGTAAACGATACGAAGCGGGTTTTGGGATGCTGCACCAGGGTATCGCCCACGGCGGCGCCGCTGCCCGTGAGGACCGTGAAGCTTCGCTCGGGAAAACCGGCCTCGAGCAAAACTTCGGCAAATTTCGCGGCGATCGTAGGCGTTTCGCTGGAGGGCTTGAGGATCACCGTGTTGCCTGTCACCAGCGACGCCACGGTCATTCCCACCAGGATGGCGAGCGGGAAATTCCACGGCGGGATGACGACGCCGACGCCCAGCGGAATGTAGACCATTTCATCCTGCTCGCCGGGGAGTTGTACAACCGGTTGCGGGCCGGCCAGCCGCGCCATTTCGCGCGCGTAATAGTCGCAGAAATCGATTGCTTCGGAGACATCGGCCTCGGCTTCGGGCCACGTCTTTCCGGCTTCATAGACCAGCCACGCGTCGAACTCCATCTTGCGGCGGCGCAGGATTCGGGCCGCATCGAATAGCATCCGGACGCGCTCCTCCGCGGGCGTGCGGCTCCACTCGGGGAAAAACGCGTAGGCGCACTCGACGGCGCGGTTTGCCAGTTCTTTGGTGGCCTTGTGGTGGATGCCGACCACCTCGCGCGTGTTCGAAGGATTTAGAGAGTGGAGCTTGTCGCCCGTAGCGATCCATTCGCCGCCGATGCGCAGTTGATACTCGCGTCCGAATTGCGCCCGCACATCGCGGAGCGCTCCCTCTATGGCCTGCCGGTTGGCGGGAACCGAAAAGTCGGCGTAGGGCTCGTTGCGAAATTCCGCGAGGTTCTCCATACCTTCATAGTGGCACGGCGGAGAAATGGATTTTGGGATGCGGTACGATGCGGGCGAAATCCACTTCGCTGTCGTGGGAAAACGCGCAAATCCAGCCGCCCTCGGCCGCCGCGGCGAGCCATCGCTGTTTGTTTTCGATGCTCTCGAGCGGATAGAGGTCGAACGCCAGCACCCAGGTGGGCTGGGTATGCGCCGTTGTGGGCACCAGGTCGGAAAAGAAGCAGAAGGTCTTGCCGCCGCTTTCGGCCGTGATCGTCATCATATGGCGGGTATGCCCCGGAACGTGGCGCATACGGACGCCGGGAGCTACTTCGTAATCGCCCTCGACCAGCGTCATTTGACCGGAATCGACCAGCGGGTCATAATTCGCGTCGATGTAGCTGATCGCGTCACGGCTGAGGCGCTGGTGGCCGTGTTCCCATTCGCCGCGCGGAGCGAAGTAGCGCGCTCGCGGAAAAGCCGGCCTGGCGCAACCGTTGCTCAGGATGGTGTTGCCCCCGCAATGATCGAAATGCAGGTGGCTGTTGATGACGATGTCGATTGTTTCGGGATCGAAACCATGGCGCGCGATGACGTCGGGAAGAGGTTCGGGCTTCGGCGGAAGCTTCATACGCTCACGGGCCACGGCATCCTGTTTATCGCCGGCGCCGGTTTCGACAAGAATCGTGTGCTCCCCGGTGCGGATGAGATAGCAATTAAAACCGAGGGGAATCCGGTTGAGCTCGTCGGGCTGGATTCGGCGGCTCCACAGGGTTTTGGGGACAACTCCGAAGAAGGTCCCGCCATCCCACCAGTGGATGGATTCCCGGATCAGAGAAATTTCGAAATCGCCGAGGGCGATGGTGGACATCGCGCCGGGTCAGCCCCGCATGAGCTTGCGGCCGCGTTCAAACAGGTCGGCTGCATCTTCCACCAGCTTGCGGCCGCGTTCAAACATATCGCGCCCGGCATCGATCATTTCCTTGCTGCTTTCCGACACCGCCTCCTTGCCCTGTTGCGTCTTTTCGCTGATGAACTGGCGCGTGTCGCGCCCGCTGCGCGGGGCAAACATGAGGCCTGCCACGACGCCGATCACGGCTCCTGTCAAAAACCAGGCCAGCACACTGGTTCCTTCCGCTTCTGCCAGTTCCTCGGGAACTATTTCGGACATTCTGCTTTCTCCAGGAGCGGCGTTTCCGGCCGCACCATCAACATTCTGCGATATCCTTGAGTCATGGCGCAAGATCCCGAGCGCGAGGAAGACGACCGAAGTCAGGACCAGGTGCTTTCCTCGCACGCCCTCGACATGGTGACGCTCTACGATTCGTCTACCGTAGACGCCGAGATAGAGGCCGATGTCATTCGCGGCCTGCTGGATGCCAACGGCATCCCTTCACTGGTAACGGGGCTGGGTCCTTTTCCGCTGGAATTCCGCATTCTGGTGCCGCGCGGAAAACGCGTGGAAGCCCGGCAGTTACTCGAGGAGGCACTGGCAGCCGGCCCGGAGGCGGCCGCCGAAGCCGAAGCGGAATCCGAGAAGCGGCAGTAAAGACCGCTATTTAGCTTTTTTCGAGCTGGCCCGGGAGGCTGGCGCATCCGACAATTCGTAAGCCTCGCGAAGCCAGTCCGTCATCGGCGCCTCGACCTCGTCCCTATGCCGGATATGAATGCAGTGGGCGATTTTCGTCTTCGAGGCTGCATCGGTGCGGCGCACCTGAGGGGCTTTTAGCGTGCGTTCGAGAAACACGACCAATTCGAGAAAGCTTCTCTTCGGACGTACGAAGAAATAGCAGGATTTCCGGGAAAACATGATGGACTTGTGCGACGCGTAGATCCGCTGGTCCCCAAAAGATACGGCGGTTTCGCGCAGCCGCTCCCAAGCTTCCCGCAGATCTTCGGAAAGACCCTGCGTGAGAGCTGCCTCAGTTGTCGTCCAGCAGTCGTGCTCTTCGCCTTCTGCCACCCATTGCTTGCAGTGGTAGCACGTGTGGCCGGCCATGCGTGTTTAGACCCACTCGAGGGCGCCCTTTTTGTAGGCCCAGATGTAACCGACGACGAGGATCGCCAGAAATACCGAGACTTCCGCCACGCCAAACCATCCCAGCGCGCGGTAGCGCACCGCCCAGGGGTAGAGGAAGATCGTTTCCACATCAAAGATCACGAACAGAATCGCGATGATATAGAACCGCACGGTATAGCGGCCGCGGGAATCGCTGAGGGGCTTGATACCGCACTCGTAAGGCTCCGATTTGGTGGGCAGGGGAACTGATGGACGGATCAGTTTGGCGACCAGGAGAGCCGCGATCGGAAACAGGATCGCGATTGCCAGAAAAATGAAGATCGGGATGTACCCGCTCGGCATGACACCACACTATAACATCGTGCACGGCGCGGGAAAATGCTCACCCGCGCTCGCCCTACCAGATCCAAGCCTGCAGGTTATCCGCGTACATGTTGTACCCGGTTCCCGCGAAATTGCCGTCCGATTGAAACTGTACGATGAAGTCGTCGGTCCAGGAAGTTGGTGGAGCGTTCAGAACAACGTCAATGTTGTATTGCACGCCATCGACTTCGAGCGCCATATAGTGCAACTGCGTGCTGGTGCGGGTACCGTACCACCGGATCGTGTGCCAGGTATTCGCTGAAAAGCCATTGCATGGAATTGCAGTGTGTACCCACGCTTGCTGCGCTTGATTCCAATAGTCCCAGGTGTGAGAGCCTTGAACGTCACACTGCGATCCGAAATAGAACCAAACACCGCCGATCGAGACCGGAAAATCGAACTCCACGGCCTGGACATTCGACGCATTCGTATCCAGCATGAAGTGCCATTGCACCAGGTAGTTCGTGGCATAGTTCCAGGCGCCGTTCTTGTGATAAATCAGCACGCCCCAATATGGGTTGCCGGAGTTGTACGAGTCCAGGGCGTTACTATCTTCGGAGACCCCCGTATGAGTGATCGACTTGGTCAGCGGCGGATTTCCACATCCGGTGACACATTGGCCCCACGTGTAAGCAGCGGGAGTATCGGGAGTGGCACTGATCGGATCATTATCGAGGTTTGCGAAGTAGGTGGCGCTGGGGGGCGGAGTTGGAAGCAAAGGTGCTGTCGAGGCGACGTTCCAGGTTCCTGTTGTAACCCAGCCGCTGTTCTGGTTTGAGTTGTCCTGGGCGATGGCGAAAACGCTCTTCAATCCGATAAAACTCACCGTGAAGCTCAGCGGAAGACTCACGGTTAGAGTCGTGCCGCTGGAATTGGTTGATGCTGTAGCGGTGTTCACGGAGCACTGGCTATTGGAAATTGGGCCCGCGGCGCCGATTGCGACCGGCGATGAAAATCCGGTGCCGGCGTCATTCGCCAGTTGCAGCGTGTTGGCAGAGCGGTTGTAGAGCACCCAGCAACCGTTGACGCCGGTAAGGCCGGAATTGATCAACAACCCGACGTAGCCGATGACGGAAGGACCGCCGCCGTCAGCGGCTGTCACTACAAAAGTCTGGGAGTTTCCGGAACCGGCAGAGGGAGTCGCGGAGAGCACGGCCGGCGGACCGGATCCGGGAATAGCCCACGAGCCTGTATTTTGCCAGCCGCTGTTTTGGTTGCCGTTATCGTAAACGATCGCGAAACTACTCTTGTTCCCCGAAAAGGCAAAAGCAAAGCTTAGCGGGAGTTTGACCGCCAGAGTATAGCCGGCCGTGCTGGTGGAAGCGGAGGCTGCGTTTACGCTGCACTGGCTGTTGGAAACAGAAGCCGCGGTACCGATGGTGACCGGCGCCGAGAATCCGGTACCGGCGTCATTCGCGAGTTGCAGTGTATTCGCGCCGCGGTTGAACAGCACCCAACAGGCATTGGCGCCGTTGATGCCGGTATTCACCAGGAAAGAGATCCAAGCAACCGCGGAGGGACCACTCCCATCCCCGGCCGTGACTGAGAAGGTCTGCAGCGTGCCGGAACCGGAAGCCGGAAAAGTGGAGGCGACCGAAGGCGGGCCGGAAGACGGCGCGGTCCACGAGCCGGTGTTCTGCCAGCCACTGGTCTTGCCGTCGTTAGCCGTGGCGAGCACGAAGAGGTTCTTGACGCCTCCCCAGGCAAATACGAACGTCAAAGGGAGGCTGACGGTAAGGTTCGTGCCCGCAGTGCTGACATACGCAGAATCCGCGCTCGAAGTGCACTGGCTATTCGAAAGGGATCCACCTTTACCGAGCGCGATCGGCGCGGAAAAACCAGTGCCGGGATCATTCGCCAGTTGCAGTGTGTTCGGCGCGTTGTTGAACAGCAACCAACAGGCATTGGCCCCGTTGAGACCGCTGTTGATCAGGAAGGACACGAAGTTGATGGACGAAAAACCAGCGCCATCGGCGACGATTACCGAAAACCTCTGGGACGAGCCGGAACCGGAAACAATCGTGCCGATTACGCTGGGTGGTCCGGAGGAGGGAACGGTCCATGACGCGCTGGCCTGCCATCCACTATTCTGCGAGATGTTGTCCAGGACCCAAACGAAAATGTTTTTCGTGCCGCTGAAGCCAAACGCGAAACTCAAGGGGAGATTCACCGTAAGATTTGTGCCCGAGGCACTGCTTGACGCGATTGCCGCGCTGAGAGTGCACTGGCTGTTCGAGAGCGACGAGACGGTCCCGGCCGTGACAGGCGCTGAAAAACCTGTACCGGCATCATTGGCCAATTGCAGCGTGTTGGCGCCGGGGTTGAACAGCACCCAGCAGGCGCTGGCGCCGCTGATACCCGTATTGACAAGGATGGAAACCACGCCGATGGCTGCCGCTCCGCTACCGTCGGCCACCGTGATCGCGAAGGTTTGGGAGGAGCCCGTGCCTGAGGCAGGCACCACGGAAACTACAGTGGGAGGGCCTGAAACGGGTATGGTCCAGGAAGCGGTATTCTGCCATCCGCTGCTTTGGGAGCTGTTGTCCAAAGCTAAAACAAAAAGGCCCTTTGCGCCGGCGAAAGCAAAGCTAAAGCTGAGTGGCAGATTGACGGTAAGCGCAGTGCCCGCGGCGCTGGCCGATGCTGAGGCGGTATTTAGCGTGCATTGGCTATTGGATAGGGGCCCGGCTGTGCCCAATGTAACCGGCGCTGAAAAGCCCGTGCCGGCATCATTAGCCAGTTGTAACGTGTTTGCGCCGCGATTGAAAAGAACCCAGCAGGCGTGGGCTCCGTTGATGCCGTTATTTACGAGAAGCGATATGAAGTTGATATTGGCAGCGCCTCCGCCATCCGCAGCAGTGACCGAAAAGGTCTGGGACGATCCCAAACCCGATGCGGGTATGGTTGAGATGACGGCAGGGGCGCCGGAGGCAGGAACGGTCCACGATCCGGTGGTCTGCCACCCACTGGTTGTGCCGTCGGCTGCGGAAACAATTGCAAAAGTGCTTTTGGTTCCCGAGAAGGAGAAAGCAAAGCTCACGGGAATATACAAGGTAAGACTATTGCCGCTCGTGGCGACCGAAGCGGTGGCCGCGCTCACCGTGCACTGGCTGTTGGAGAGGAACGACGCACTACCCAGCGTCACAGGGGCCGAAAAGCCGCCGGCTGGATCATTTGCCAGTTGGATCGTGTTGGCGGCCGGAGTAAATAGAATCCAGCAGCCGTTGGCGCCACTCAACCCAGCGTTGACCAGGAACGCCACACTACTGATGGCCGTGCCGTTGGGGTCCGAAACCATAACAGCAAATAGTTGGGCCGACCCGCTGCCGGATGCAGGAACGGTCGAGATCACGGCAGGTAACAGGTCGAGCAACGGGTCGCGGCTCACCGCAAAATAGACCCAGGCGGTGGGGGAAACTCCGGGCATCGTCGTATCCCAAGGACTTAAGGGGCCTCCGTACCAGTGGTCCGTCGCGCCTGGAAAGGTTCCTGGATAGGGGCTGCCGGGACCCTGTTGCCTGGTGAGGATCTGCGGGATTACGAAGCCGGCGTCCTTGATGCCGGCCGCCGCGGCTTGTCCCGTAAACTCGATGGCCACGGTGTAAGGACCGGCGATATCGCCGTAGCCCGAAATCGAGCCATCGAACGAGCTCGTGCCCATGATCGAGGCGGCAAAGCCCTGCGAGTCCAGAGCTTCCTGGAAGCGTCCGATGGAGCGGAGGAACGTGACTCCCCAACTTCCGGTTACGTCGAGCGCGGTGGTGGCATCGCTCACCCCTGCTTTGAAGCGCCGCTGATTGGAATCCCATGTGAATTGAAAAATCGCATTCGCCAAGGCCGCCGCCTGGCTGGCCTTGCCCGCCGCTACTAAGCCGAAATAGGCCGATATATTTCCCTCGGTGCCCAGCGAAATCAGATTCGGATATCCTTGGTTGCGATATTGGGATTGGCCTGCGATCCACGCCGACCCCGCGTCAATGGCGCTTTGCAGCGCGGCTGGATTGTCGTAGAAGCCGCTCCGTTTTAAGCGGCCCAGAGCAATCAGAGTCCACCCGACGTTGCCGACCCACTCGCAGGCATCGAGGTTCGCGGCGGTGGGCTGTCCGGTATTCGGATCGGTCACCATCGTCTCGTTCCCATCGCATTGCTGCGTAGTGGGAATAGCGCGATACGGTGGAGCGAGTATGCCGTTTTGTATGCCGTACCCCGTGAACCACGCGCCGGCCTGATTCTTCCCCGGGGGGATCTGCAAGGTGAGGAGTTTCGCGGCCAGATTGCGCGCGGCGTCCCGAAACGCGGTGTTGCCGGTCCGCTCATACTCGTAGATCAAGACCAGCAATGTCTCCGCCTCGGTATAGGTATTGAAGTTTGGGCTGGGTTCCGGAAACCAGGCGGGGATCAGAGACGCGCCGGCGCCACTTACGGCGATTTGAGCCTTTAGCCCATTGGCTGCATTAGCGAGCACCGTCTGGTTCGGTGTTACGGCCGCGAATCCGTTTTCGACGAATCGATTCGGGGCGCCGGGATTCAAATTCACCGCTGCGAGTTCATCGAAGTACATCGTTCCCATGTGCTGTTCGGGAGGGCCGCCGACCTGGGGGCTGTTCCAGACCTCGCAATTTACACAGCGCAAGATGCCAATCTCGAAACGCACGATGTTGGCGAGGTTGATGGTGCCGCTGCCCGCAAACTGTCGAAAGTCGATGTAGATGGGTCTCCACACCGGCAAGTCCGTAATGCTGGGGAGTTCGACGGTGTAAAGCTGGTTTCCGTCGTAGAGCTTTAACTGCACGCTGTCGTGGCTATTGAGATTCGAGCCATACATCGCGAGCCGAATGTGGGTGTAGCCGGTAAGGTCGCGGGGCGAAGCAAGGAACCGTTGGAGCACGATCCAGCTTTGGCCCTGCGGCGGGTTGGTCAAATCGTAAGTCACTGCCATGGCGTTGCCGTGGCAGCCCGGAACCGTGGAAAGAATCGGATTGGGAATCGATGGGTCGGCCTTGCAACAGAACGTCCAGGGGGAGTCGAAATCATCGAGAATCGTGTCGATGCGGCCGTCGCCACAGGCGACCCCCCAAGGAGTGGCTGCTGCCAGAACGCCTGCACCGAGCCACAGTGCGGCGAGCGCGGCAAAGTTTGCGCGGCGCAAGATGTCACTCAGCATACAACAACAACTTTCCGGCGGAAACGGCGACAATGAAGGCAGCCGATGACCGATCCCCGCCTGATCTACTCGCAGCGTCTGGCCGAACGGCGCGACGATATCGCCGCGCGAGAGCGGCGGCACCGGCTGCTCGGTTATCTGCAACTGGCGGCCGTTCTGTGCGCGGTCGGGTGCGTCTGGCTGGCGCTGGCCAACGGCGCGTTTTCGATTGCCTGGGCGACTGTGCCCGCGGCGATTTTTGTCACGCTGTTCGTCATTCACGACCGCTTGTTGAAAGTCGCGGAACTGCGGCGGCGCGCAGTTCGCTATTTCGAGCAGGGGCTGGCGCGGTTGGACGGCCACTGGGCGGGAACGGGCCGGACTGGCGAGTCGTACCTGGATCCATCGCATCCGTACGGCCAGGATCTGGACCTGTTCGGCAAGGGGTCCTTATTCGAGTTGCTCTGCACGGCCCGCACGCACATTGGCGAGGATACCCTGGCACGCTGGCTGTTGCATGCCGCCGATCCGCCAGTGGTCCGGGCGCGTCAAGAGGCTGTGGAAGAGTTACGGCCCCGCGTCGACCTGCGCGAGGATTTGGCGGTGCTTGCGGAAGAGGCGCGCACAGGCGTGGATCCGGCCGGTCTGGCGGCTTGGGGCGAAGCGTTAGACTTGCTGCCCTCCAGCGGGCGGATGTTGCTCTGGGTTTTTACGGTTACCGGCGCGGCGGGACTCGCCGCTTTGGTGATTCTGCTGCTCTACCTCGCGAGCGCAGTGCATCTGGCGGAGACTACAGCGGCCCTGTTACGCGACCTGTTCCTGCTGGTTTTGTTCGGCAACGGACTCTACTATCACCGCCTGCGGCAGCGCGTGAGCGGGATTGTCAGTGGTGTGGAAGAGGCCGCCCACGGGCTGGCTCTGCTTTCGCAGGTGTTGATCCGGCTGGAACGGGAACAGTTCGGCGCGCGGCTGCTGCAGGACTTGAGAGCAGCGCTCGAAACCGCCGGTGAACCGCCTTCGCAACGTATCGGCAAGCTCCGGCGCCTGATGGAGTATCTGGATTCGCGTGACAACGTTTTCGTACGCGTGGTGGAGATCTTCATTCTGTGGACTCCCCACGTGGCCTACGCGGTCGAGACCTGGCGCCGCCATTCCGGCCCAACGGTTCGCCGCTGGCTTACGGCCACGGGAGAAATCGAAGCCCTGTGTTCGCTGGCGAGCCACGCTTTTGAACATCCGGACGATTCGTTCCCGGAATTCGCGGACCAGGGTCCCTTTCTGCATGCCGAGGCGATCGGCCATCCGCTGCTCGCGCAAGATCGCGTCGTCCGCAATGACGTGGAGATCGGCGGCGACACTCGGCTGTTGGTGGTGAGCGGCTCCAATATGTCGGGCAAAAGCACACTGCTGCGCACGCTGGGAGTGAACGCGGTATTGGCGCAGGCCGGCGCGCCAGTGCGTGCGCGGCGGCTGTTGCTGTCACCCCTGGCGATCGGCGCTTCCATACGGGTGGCGGATTCGTTACAGGGTGGGGTGTCGCGGTTTTACGCGGAGATCCTACGCATTCGTCAAATCCTCGACCTGACCGCAGGGAAGCTTCCTGTTCTGTTTCTGATCGATGAATTCCTGCACGGAACCAACTCGCACGATCGGCGCGTGGGCGCCGAAGCCCTGGTGCGCAGCCTGGTGAACCGCGGGGCTGCGGGCCTGATCACAACTCACGATCTGGCGCTCGCTCACATCGCGGAAGTGCTTGATGGGCAGGCGGCCAATGTACATTTTGAGGACCACATCGAAGATGGGCAGATTCACTTCGATTACCGGATGCACCCGGGCGTCGTCAAGAAGAGCAACGCGCTCGAGTTGATGCGGTCGGTAGGGCTCGAGATTTGAACTCCGGGGACATTCGCGAACTGGCGCGGCAGTGCGGTTTCGAACTGGCCGGAGTCGCGCGCGCCGCGCCGGCGCCCGAGAGCGCCTGGTATCACGCCTGGGTGGCTGCCGGCTTCGCGGGCCGGATGGGATATCTCGCGGACCGGCGCGCGGCGCTGCGCGACGACCCGCGCAATCTGCTGCCATCGGCGCGATCCGTGATTTGTGTAGGCAAGTTGTATAACAGCCCATGGCCCTACTCCACGCAATTTAGCGGCCCGGAACGTGCGTGGATCTCGCGATATGCGTGGGGCGAGGATTACCACAGCGTGCTGCGATGCGGGCTGGAGCGGCTGGACAAGCTGCTGCCGGAGCACGAATCGAAGATTTGCGTCGATACCGCGCCTTTGCTCGAACGGTCGTACGCACAACTGGCCGGCTTGGGATGGATCGGCAAGAACACCTGCCTCATCAACCAGCAGAGCGGATCGTGGTTTTTCCTGGGCGAGCTGCTGGTGTCGCTCGATATCGAACCCGATGCGCCCCCTCCGGGCCGCTGCGGAACGTGCACGCGATGTATCGATGCCTGTCCGACCGGAGCAATCGTGCCGGGAACGCTGGGCTATACGGTGGATTCGCGGCTTTGCATTTCCTACTTCACCATCGAGCTTCGCGGCGAAATTCCGGAAGCGCAGCGACACAAGCTCGGCCCGCACGTCTTCGGCTGCGATATCTGCCAGGATGTCTGCCCCTGGAACCGCCGCGCGCCTGCCAGCAACGATCCTGCGTTCCAGCCGCGCCACTTCGCTCCGTTTCTGGAGCGGCTGGCCGGGATCCCGGAAGAGGAGTTCGGCGGCATGTTCCGCGGCACGCCGGTAACGCGGTCCCGTTACGCGGGATTCCTGCGCAATGTCGCAGTGGCGATGGGCAATAGCCGTGATGTGCGTTACAAAATACCGTTGCAACGGCTGGCGGCTCATACGGATGCCATCGTCGCGGAGCACGCGCGCTGGGCTCTCGACCAATTACGATAGTGTCGTGAGCCTGTTGATGCTGCTCTGGGTGGTGGTGGCGGCTCCGGCCCACGCTCAGGAATCCATAGTCGCGCGAGCGTTCGACCATTTCTACAATCTGGAATACGACCAGGCCCTGGAGGACTTCCAACAAGCCTTGGCCCGCAACCGCGAATCTCCCGATTTCCACAATCACGTCGCCCAGACCCTGCTCTTCCGCGAGATGTTCCGCGATGGCGCCCTGGAGAGCGAACTCGTTTCAGGCAACAATTCCTTCCTGCGGCGTCCCAAACTGAACCCAACGCCGGAGGTAGAGGGCGAGTTCCTGAACCGGGTGGGTGCGGCGATTCGCATTTGTGAAGCCCGGCTCAAGAATGACGCGAACGATACGTCCGCTCTCTATGCCCTGGGAATCGCCTATGGGCTTCGCGCCAATTACTACTGGGTTGTCAAAAAAGCGTGGCACAATGCGCTCAGCGACGCGACGGCCGCGCGGAAGCAGCACAACCGCATCACGGAACTCGACCCGGCATTTGTGGACGCAAGCCTGGTGCAAGGGCTGCATGATTATATCGTCGGCAGTCTGCCGCTCGGATATCGTGTCCTTGGGTTTCTTGCGGGCATTCGCGGCGTGAAGGAGAAAGGCATTCAGACGATTCAGCAGGTGGCGAAAAGCGGAGAGAGGAATCAGGTGGATGCGCAGATTTTCCTGTGCGCGCTCTACCGGCGCGAGAATCAGCCCCTCCAGGCAGTGCCGCTGATCGCGGACTTGATCCGGCGCTTTCCACGCAACTATCTGCTGCGCCTGGAACTCTCTCAGATGTACAGCCTGGCTGGTGACGGGAAACACGCGATCGAGGCGGTCGACGAGCTGGCGAGCAAGAAGGCCGGACACGCCGCCGGAACGGACAGGCTTGCCTGGGAGAAAATCTATTTCCAGAAAGGGACCATCCAGTTTTGGTATCGCGATCTGGAGCACGCGCTGGAGAACCTGAAGAAGGCGGCCGCCTCTCCCGAAGAACTGGACCTCAACTCCGGGGCGCAAACATATCTGCGTATGGGCCAGATTTACGATATGACGCAACGCCGGAGTGAAGCTGTAGAGGCTTATAAGAAATGCATTGCGTATGCTCCGGAGGCCGATGCCGCGCGGGAGTCCCGCAGGTATCTCGCGGCGCCGTACCGCCGATTGTAACTACTGCTCGATCATCACCTTGACGGGCTGCTCGATATATTTTGCGTCTTTGCCGCTCGTGAGTATCATCAGCGCGAGCCGGCCACCGGATGGAGCCTTATCCGGAATTTTGAACTTGATGGTTGTGGCGGTCTGCTCCGTCACTTCCACGGGAGTATCGTTCTTGCCGTCGGTGAGAAAAACTCTGCTCACCATATCCTTTTGAAGGTTCTCACCGGTCACGGCGATCACGTCACCTGCTTTCCCGCTCATGGGATCCACGGTGACCATTCGCGGAATCCCCTCCTGCGCGTACGAGACCACACAGGCAATGAACAGAAGTGCAGAAAAAAAAGACAGTTTCATCTCAATATCCGTCCTTTGATCTCATGCTATGTCCATTGCAGACCGAATTCAAGGCCAGTGAGGAAAATAACCACGCGTGGGGGGACGGCCGCCCGGAAGGAATCCGTCGGAGGCGCAGATCCCCCCGGGAAGCCGCCGGTCGAAATGGCGTTGGGGAATATGATAGTCCCGTTTGCCACCGGGTGCGGTGGCATCTCCCACGAATTCTCCCTAACCTCTTGAACGGGGGGTGAATTCTCGATCAGTCTGACGTATCATTCTCGCTATGGCCGCACTCGCCGTGTCACCGAGCCTGATGCCGTATCGCCGGCCGGGTTGGATCTATAAACCTTCGTGGGACCTGCCGCTGCTCATTTTCAGTGCCGTGCTGGTGCCGTTGCCTTTTCTGGTGGCGTGGACGGCACAGGCGTCCGGCTGGATGAGGCCGCAACAGGCGATTGACCTGATCAATATTACGGTAGCGGCGCTGGTCGGCGGCCCCCACCTGTTTTCGACCATTACCTACACCTTTCTCGACGGCCGCTTCCGCGCACGGCATCGCTGGTATTCCCGGCTGGCCTTTCTGTTGCCGTTAGGTGTGATCTATCTGGGCGTCACTCACTACACGCTGCTGATCACGTTCTTTTTCACTTGGGCTTCGCTGCATGTTCTGCATCAGATCATCTATTTGACGGATTGCTATCGGGCACGCAGCGGCGCCACGGAGCGGCTATGGTCGCGGGCGATCGAGTATGGCCTAATCCTGACGGGACTGTATCCTCTCGGGCTTTACAAACTTTCGCTGGAGCAGTTTCGCGTTGGCGGTGTAGTACTTCCGTACCCCTCCTGGGTGAGGCCGCTGCACTTGCCGGTAATCGCGGGGGTTCTCTTTACCATTTTCCTGCTGGGCTGGATCCTCAAGACCGTAGGCGAATTCCGCCGCGGATGCGGCAACTACCCCAAAACACTACTGATCGGCATCACGACGGTGGTCTCCTTCTGCCTGCCTCTCGGTTCGAACCTGGACGTATTATTCCAGGGCTACAACACGTGGCACTCCTTTCAGTATCTGTTTCTGCTCTGGCTATTGAACCGTCTGCGCGATGAGCGCGGCGAAATCGACAACGTTTTCATGCATAAGCTGATCCGGCGGAACAGCATGTTTCCTTATTACCTGTGCTTCCTGGCGGCTACAGGTATTCTGGTGCTCTTGACGATGCTGGTTCGAGCCGTAACACCGTTGGCCGCCGACCAGAGCTACTTCGTGGTGGTGCTGAGCGTTTTGCTCATGCATTACTATTTCGATCATTTCTTGTTCACTCAGCCACAATTGATTGAGTAATTCGCAATGGGTGTTCGGTGACGTAGTACTGCCCTTCATTTACAACGGGCAGATGCTGGTAAAGTGGAACAGGTATTTTCGCATGTCGGCTCCTCAGTTAACCCCCGTTAAGGCGATTTCAACTCCTCGTGCAGTTGAAATCACGGACCTGGTCGTTTTTGAAGACTTTCCCACTTCGCTATCGATTCCGAAGGGAATGCTGGAAACTGTGTGCAGCCAGGTGAACGAAGGAGTGTGGGCATTACCACGCGGGGGCGGCGCGGAAGTCGGAGGGCTGCTGATTGGCGCCCCGGGCGGCGGGGGTTCGAGAGTGGTGGACCAGGTGATCCCGCTGGCAATCGAGCACCGTTACGGCCCCACATTTCGGCTTTCGCCGTCAGACATGCAGAGTCTGGAGCAGACGGTAGTTTCGACAAATCAGAATCAGAGCCAAACCGTGATTGGCTTCTACCGCAGCAGGACTCGTACAGACGCCATTCCGCGGGAGACCGATCAGGAGATCCTGACGGCTCTGGAGCGGCTTCACCCCGCATACGCTTCCGACTTTAAGTTCTTCCTGATCCTTACTCCGATATCCAAGTCTTTGATGGAGCTCTCCATCACAGCGCGGGAAGACGGCGCCTGGCAGAACTGGCAGGCATTTCAGTTAAGAACGCAGCCTCTCACATTACAGAAGCTAAACAAAGAAGATACAAAAGCCCTGCCGCTGCGACAGCCAGGGATTGCGTTGGAGCCAGCGCCCGTTCCCGCCACGGTTCCGGAGCAACCTAAGGCCACCCGCGGCCAGCCGCGGGCCCGCCTCGGCTGGTTTGCTGCTTTGGCGCTGATCGTTCTCGCGGGAGTAACAGGATTCAACGTGTGGCTGACGCAGCGCCGGCCGGCCGAACCCTCGCCGGCGGCAAGGCCAGCGCCCGTATCTGCACCGGCGAGCCGTACGGGATTTGCGGCGAACCCGGAAGGCACAATGTGGAAGCTCACGTGGAACCGTGACGCAGTGGCCGCGCTGCGCCCCAGCGGCGCTGTACTTTCGATACGCGATGGCGCCGGAGAGCAGCAAGTGTCGTTGACGGACGCGGATCTGTCCACCGGAACCGTCTTCTATACGCCTAAAACAGGGAGCCTGCTGTTCAGCTTGATCGTGCTGATTCCCGGATCTACCGCGGTGGAGGAGCATGTTCGCGTGCTGGAAGCCGCGCGTCCTTCCACACCGCCCGCGGAGCCGACTGTGAGGATCGAAAGCGGCGATCATAAGATACGCACGCTGCGTCCATTTGTAGATACCTCGCGTTCCGCCGCGCCGGTAACTGCCAAAACGGAAGGCGCGGTGGATGTAGCGCCTCCACCGGCATTGGGGAATTCCGGCAATGCGGTTGCTGCCGTTCCTCTTCCCCTAACGATGCAAGCGCCGGCCGCTCCGGCAAGCCCCCGCGAGCCCGCGCCCGTCGCCACGCCGGCACCGCGAACGCCGGTGGCAGCAACACCGGTCCCGCTGCCCGAAAGTTTGCCGCCCCCGCCGGCCTCGGCGGCAACTCCGCCCGATACGAAACCGTCTTACATTGGGCCCAAGGCGCTACGGCAGAGACCGCCCTCCCTGCCGGGCAACGTTCCGGTACGCGGCAGCCAGACGATCCAGCTAAAAGTCGAGATTGGCGCCGACGGCAAAGTCACCAGAGTGACGCCGATGGGCCGCAATGCCGGGAATTTCCAATTGGTGGATGCCGCCATCCGCGCGGCCAAATTCTGGGCCTTCGAACCTGCGCAGGATCACGGGCGGCCCGTGCCCAGCGAAATGATCCTCAATTTCCAATTTGCCGCAAAGTAGCAATTGATCACAGCGGCCGAAACCGCGCGCTGAAATGGCGCAGGAAGGGCGGCTGCTCGACGATTTCGAGGCCTTGAATCTCTCGCTTGCGCTCATTCACCTCGAGTATGGCTTCCACCACGTAATCGATATGGCTTTGTGTATACACGCGGCGCGGAATCGCCAGCCGCAGTAACTCATGCTGCGCTGCCTCCCCGAACATCACCGAACCGATCTCCACCGACCGGATGCCTGCGTGGCGATATAACTCCACCGCGAGCGCCTGCCCCGGAAATTGCTCCGGAGGGATATGCGGCAGCATGCGGCCCGCGTCGATGTAGATGGCGTGCCCGCCGGGAGGCTCGACAATAGGCACGCCGTGATCGGCGATGTGACGGCCCAGGTAACCAGTCGAAATGATGCGATAGCGCAGGTAGTCGGGGTCGAGGACTTCTTCCAGACCGGCAGCAATCGCTTCCAGATCCCGGCCCGCGAGACCGCCATAAGTGGGGAATCCTTCCGTCAGAATCAGGAGATTGGTTTCCTGTTGCGCCACCTGGTCGTCGTTAGTGCACAGGAATCCGCCGATATTGGCGAACGCGTCTTTCTTGGCCGAGAAGGTGCAGCCGTCGGCATGAGCAAACATTCTTTGCGCGATTTGCTTGGGAGACCAATGCCCATACCCTTCCTCGCGTTCGCGAATGAACCAGGCATTCTCCGCGAAGCGGCACGCATCCAGGTAGAGCGGAATGCGGTGCCGCTGGCAAACCTGCCAGACGGCTTCGATATTCGCCATCGAGACCGGTTGTCCGCCACCGGAGTTGTTGGTCACGGTCAGCATCACCAGAGGGATTCGCGTAACACCCTGTTCGCAAATCAGCTCCTCCAGCGCCGCTACGTTAAGGTTGCCCTTGAAATCCAGCCGCGCCTGGGTATCGGCCGCCTCCGGGACCGGAAGATCCAGGGCGCGCGCGCCGGTGAATTCGATGTTGGCCCGAGTGGTATCGAAATGCGTGTTGGAAGGTACGATATGCCCAGGCTTGCAGAGAACGGTAAAGAGAATGCGCTCCGCGGCCCGGCCCTGGTGCGTCGGGATCATGTGGCGAAATCCCGTCAGATCATCTACCGTCCGTTTCAAACGGTAGAAGCTCTCGCTTCCGGCATAGGATTCGTCGCCTCGCATCAGGGCGGCCCACTGCTCCGTGGACATGGCGCTGGTGCCGGAATCCGTGAGCAGATCGATCAATATGTTGCGCGCTTCGATCTGAAACAGGTTATAGCCGGCCTTCTGTAAATGGAGCTCGCGCTCAGCGGGGGTGGTATGGCGCAAAGGCTCGACGCTTTTGATGCGGAAGGGCTCGATTATGGTCTTCACTCGCTTGAATTATAAGGGAATTGCACGGAACTTCCGCGCGCGGTTCTTAGTGTCTGGTTTGGTGACCCGCGGCCATCCAACGGCCCACCAGCAGATCCACCAGCGTCAGCCAGGCGCGATCGGGGTGTTCCAGTTTCTGATAGAGCGCGATATATTCCTGCTGTTTTAGCCCCATCCCCGCGAAAGCCAAAAAATACAAGCCATCAGTTTCCAGGTCGATTTCCTGTTCCCGGCTCCACTTCCGCGGGTCCGAAAGGTAGGGCTCGAGGTAATTGACCACGGTGGCGATGGTCGAATTGTTTCTACCGCGAACACTCCAGAGATCGACGCCCTGCATTTCCGCGATGCGGCACACCATAGTGAGCGCTTCCAGATTAAAGACCGACGACCACAGACTGCGGGAGTCCTCTCCCGGCGCGCTGCCGTCACCGCGAATCTGGCGCGGGAAGATGCGATCGCGGTAATAGCTGAATGCCATCTTACTGGCGGCTTCATCTTCGACGAGGGTGGCGATGGCGGCTACTTGCGCGGTCCACCAGGATGCCTGGTTATTGCCGCTGCTTTTTTCCTCGAGGCCGTTCTTGCTCTGCGTGAGCCAATGCAGGTAATCTTCGAACCATTTCCGCACGGCCGCTTGGTCCTTCGGGTCCCAGTTTCCGGTGCGCGCCAGGAACTCGATTCCCTGAATCGCGCGAATAAGGACGCGGCCTTCTAGGATTCCCGCGGGCCGGCCGAGATTGGCGCCGCGAATCGCCTGGGCATTCTCCAGGTTCGGATTCATGCGCGTCCGAGGATTGATAAACCACACCTGTAGCAGCCGCGAAGCGCGTTGCGCGTAGCGGGCATCGTCAAAGAAGTAGGCTGCGGTGCCCAGCGTGAACACGGTGTCGCACAGCGATTCGAGCGCGTTGCGATTGGCGGTGAAACGATCCGGATTCAGGCGGCCGTCACGCAGAATGAAGGGTCCCGCGGGGTCGTCGGGATTGGGCCACCAGTAAGGAGCCTCGCTATAGTAGTCGTGCGGATCGAGGGCCAGTCCGGCAGGCCGCTCGTACGTAACGCTCCACGGCCCCTGGTTCATCCGCCGGTCAGCCTCGGCGCGCAGGCGCCGCGCGGAATCCTGCGTCCAGGCTTCCTTACGCGTGAGGGCGCTTCGCACAGGATCGGCTTCATCCTCAGAAACCACGACCATGGTGGGCGGCGCGGCCGAGGCGCACGATACCGCTAGGATCAATAATGCTAAGATCCTCACTACTGCGATTGTAACCGGGATCGACCGCTTTGCCGCTACCGGGCGTCCGCGCTTTTGGATTCGCCGGCGAGCCACGCGCGGCATCGTGCGTAAAGCGCTTCCACTTCAGGCCCCGTAAGACCCGGCATGTCGGTTTTGACGGGATAACCTATGAGCGATTGCAGATACGCCAGGTGGCGATAGCCTTCGGGGAATCGCGCCAGCCGCTCCGGATCCAATTCCAACCGGGCGGCGGGATCGACCGGGTCCAGGCGGTCCTTCTCGTAAATGGGCTGCCGCAGCGAGATGCCCCAACGGCCCTCATGTTTACGCAGGAAATCGCAGAAGCGGCCGGTACAGACGACATCGACGAGCACATCGTGCACCTTGCCCCGCTGCGAGATGGTCATCTTGGTCAGGGCGATGGCCCGATCGCCCGACACTTCGATCGTGCTGCCGCCAAGGAAATGTAAGATTCGCACGCCCTTGGCGAAACCCTGTTTGCTCATCTCGATGAATTCTTCGAAGGTCCCCTGAGTCCACGTGGCCATCATGCGGCCTTCCGGCGCCCAGCACGCGCGGAAGCGCTCCCAATCGTTGGCGTCGCGCCAGAGCGCCCAGTTCTCGATCACTTCTCGAACCTTCAAACGTTCCAGGAAATCTTCGTTCATGGCACCTTGTCTTTCACTGTGGACGCAGACACGGCGCGCAATTGCGCATCCTCCAGCCGCCTGGCCTCCTGCCAGGTGTAGATCATGCGGTGGATCACCGTAAGGTTCGAAAGCACAGCGATGACCCACAGCACGGCCGCCATGCGGCCAAACAGCGCGCCAATGATGATCAGGACCACACGCTCCGGCCTTTCCAGGAAGCCCACCTTGCATTTGGGAATAGTGCACTCCGCGCGGGCGCGGGCATAGCTGACCATCACCGACCCGGTCATCACAATGGCGGTGAGCACGATGTAGAAGAACCGGTTTATGGAAGCATAGTAGACGAGCAGCCCCATAAAGAGGGCGAGATCGGAATAGCGATCGAGCACCGAATCGAAAAAGCCTCCGAAACGCGTCACCCGATCAGTCGCGCGCGCCACCCGGCCGTCCACCATATCGAACAGTCCGGCGCCGATCACCACGGCCGCCGCTGCCCGAAACCGGCCTTGGGCGAACAGATATGCCGCCCAAATGTTGATTAGCAGTCCCAGAAACGTGAGCACGTTGGGATGAATACGCGACAGGGCCAGCCAGCGGACGATGTGGTCAATCATCCAGCCGAAAGTAATCCCGACCACCCGGGTATAAGTCATCTCAGTCTACAGCTTCATGGATCGTGGTGAGCTTCAAGATCTCCAGTTCCTTGGACCCACCGGGACTCTGCACCCGCGCCACGTCACCTACTTCCTTGCCCAGAAGCGCGCGTCCGATCGGGGAAGTCGTCGAAATCTTACCATTGGCGGCATCGGCCTCCTCGCTGGTAACCAGATTATAGGTGATCTCTTCGTCGCGTTTCACATCCAGCACGACCACCGTGGAGCCGAGGCCCACTTTATCGTGCGGAATTTTCGAAAAATCGACCATCGACATCTCCGCCAGGCGTTTCTTCAACTGGTTGAGACGCGCGTTGACGAACCCCTGCCGATCCTTGGCAGCATGATACTCGGCATTCTCGCTGAGATCTCCGTGTGCCCGCGCTTTCAAGATCTCCCGGGGAAGCTCGTTGCGCAGTTCATACTCCAGGGTGGCGATTTCATCCTGTAGTTTCTTCTTGATATCGTTCATCGGGCAGGAACGTTCCCTAGGGTCACATTATAGCGGAGAGCGGCGGGCCCGGCAGCGATTTGACGCTCAATCCAAGTGCACGAATTGTACCGCCCGCCCGCAACTTGGCGGGATTACGTGATCGTTCCAACTCCTGTCTTATCCGAAGAGATGTAAAAAAACCGGTAAAGCCCCTTGACACCGATAGTTTGTGTTGATAGAGTGCCCCGCAGCCGAAAGGCATCGGGTCTAGCGGGGAGGGGAGATGAATTCCAGCTTCAAAATTGTGCCTGTTCTTTTTGCGGCCGCTGTCGCGCTGTGGGGACAAACCGCGCAAATCAACGGGACTATCAAGGACGCAAGCGGCCTGGCGATTCCGGGGGCAGCGATCAAGGCAACCCAGACTGCGACCGGCGTAGTGCGAAACACCACCAGTGGAGGAGACGGAGGCTACGTGCTTCCGAATCTGCCGATCGGTCCGTACATCATCGAAGTCACCAAGGAAGGCTTCACGAAATACGTCCAAAGCGGGATTGTGCTGCAAGTCGATACGAATCCCAACGTCGATATCAGCCTGAAAGTCGGATCGCTGAGCGAACAAGTTACGGTCGAGGCCGGAGCGGCTCAGGTGGAAACGCGCACTACCAGCATCGGGCAGGTAGTGGATACACAACGCGTGCTCGAAATGCCGCTCAACGGCCGCGAGGTGCATGAACTCATCTTCCTGGCGGGCATGGCGAATTACCCCGGCGCGGCTTCGCTCAATACGGTCCGTAATTACCCGACTGTAGTGGTTTCCGTAGCAGGCGGCGCGCCGGATTCGGTGGCTTACTCCCTGGACGGAGTGATGCACCAGGATCCTTACAACAATCTCAGTCTGCCGCTGCCGTTTCCGGATGCCTTACAGGAATTCAAGGTAGAGACCAGCGCCGTGCCGGCGCAATATGGGTTTCATTCAACCGCCACGGTCAATGCAGTTACCAAGTCCGGCACGAACGAGTTTCATGGCGATTTGTTTGAATTTCTGCGGAACGGCGACCTGAACGCGAATGACTACTTTAATAACGCGAACGGCAGACCGCGCGACACCTTGAAGCGCAACCAGTTTGGGGGGACGATCGGAGGACCGATCCGCAGGGATAAGCTGTTCTTCTTCGGTGGATATCAGAGAACGTCGCTCCGTTCTGACGGCACTTCGACCACGGCGTTCATCCCTACACCGGCGATGGCCCTGGGAGATTTCAGTTCCTATGTGGCTCAATGCAACGGCAACCGGTCCCTAACCGGATTCACCAACAACCAGATTTCGCCTACTTCCCTCGATCCGGTCGCACTCAACATACTCAAGACGATTCCCGCTTCGGCGGATCCGTGCGGACGAACTACTTACGCACAAATTGCCAACCAGGATGAAGACCTAGTCTCCGCGAAAGTGGACTATACAATTAACGCGCAGCATTCCATTTTCGGCCGCTTCTATTCCGCGAAGCTGAGCCAGAGTTCGACGTACGACGGGAAGAACCCGCTTTCGATCGCGAGCTACGGTTTTCACGACCTCGATTACGGGCTAGCTCTGGGACATACTTTCGTAATCAGTCCCTCCCTGGTGAGTTCTCTGAAGGTTGGCGCCAATCGCACGAACATCGTCAAAACACCCGATCTGTACGGCTCGTTCGCCGATTTTGGGGCGAATGTTTCACCGTTGGGCGGCAAGAATGTCGCGGTGACGGTGACCAGCGCGTTTACGATCGGTGGCGGGGCGGCCTCGCCGGGAGCCTCGCACAATGGCCCCCTCTGGTCGATTCTGGAGGACATGAACTGGATCAAGGGCTCGCACCAGATCGGCTTCGGCGGCAGCATTTATCACCAGCAACTCAACTACTGGTCGGGCGGTGGAGTAAACGCCACGGGATTAGCGACATTCGATGGGTCGGTCTCCGGCGCGCCCGTGGCCGACTTCATGCTGGGGCGGTTCTCGAGCTGGAGCCAGGGCACACTGTACGGCTACTACAGCCGCCAGTATTATGCTTCGCTATACATCCAAGACTCGTGGAAGATCAGCCCCCGCGTAACGCTGAATTATGGCGTCCGCTGGGAGCCCTATTTGGCGGTTTTCCAGACGCGCTCGGCCCAGGACCTGCATTTCGATCCAGCCCTTTTCGCGCAGAACGTCCGCAGCACGTATTACAAGAATGCCCCCCCGGGCCTGGTGTTTTCCGGCGATCCGCAGTACACCTGCGGCAACAGTTTTAACTGTCCCAAGTGGGACAAGTTCTTCCCGCGCGTGGGACTGGCGTGGGATCCCAGGGGCGATGGGCGCATGACGATTCGCGCCGCTTATGGGATGTTCGGGGACCGCATGAGCATGCTGTCGTTGAGCCAGGAGCAATTCGGCGCCCCGTTCGGGAGTACGGTAAGCACTTCGGGAGCGACTCTCCGGAACCCGTGGGCCAACTATCCGGGGTTGACGGGAGGAGCTTCGCAGCCGGGGCAGGATCCGATGCGTATACTCGCAGCGCGCAGTGGATTTGGCTACGTGAGCCCGGATATTCCCTTCCCCACTTTTGGCGCCTATGTCAGCTCGCCGCTAAGCGATTTTCACCCGACTTACGTCAACCAGTGGAATCTCAGTATCCAAAAACAGCTTGGTCAGGACTGGCTGCTGACGGCGAATTACCTGGGAACCAGCACGATTCATTTCGTCGGCGGATCGAATCAAAATGCCTCAGTCTTTCTCGGCCTGGCTCCTTGCACCCTGCAGACTGCCACCGGTCCAGTGAGTTATGCCTCGTGCTCGACGACGGCAAACCAGAATCAGAGGCGTCCTCTGTATATGCAGAATCCGGCTTTGGGGCAGTTCTATTCCGGCACCGGTTTGGTGGATGATGGCGGAACAGCTTCGTACCAAGGGTTGTACTTCTCGGCGCAAAAGCGATTGAGCCATGGGATGACGGTGCTGGCCAATTACACCTGGTCGCACTGCATCAGCGATCCCTGGAATCAAAACCCGACGGCGAACGGAGTAGAAATTCCAGGCGCCCGGCGGCAATGGCGGAGCAACTGTATCGGGACTGATCTGCGGCAATTGTTCGGGTTGAACATGGTCGCAACGATCCCTAAGTTTTCAAGCCGCTCTTTGCGGCTTCTGGCCAGCGACTGGCAAATCGCGCCGATCCTGCAAGTCAAGTCCGCCCAGTTCTTCTCCGTGCTGGCCGGGCCGGACCGGGCGCTCACGACAGTTCCCGGCCAGCCTGCAAGCCTGGTAAAGACAAATCCCTATTCGGCCAACCAGAATGTGGACCATTGGCTAGACCCGTCCGCTTTCACGCAGCCGGCATTGGGCACCTACGGCAATCTGGGTCTGAACAACTTGAAAGGGCCGGGCGTGTTTCAGCTTAATCTGGCCTTGTCGAGAAACTTCGTGCTGCGGGAAAAGAAGACACTCCAGGTGCGTGCGGAAGCCTTCAACCTTCCGAATCACTTGAATCCTTTCACCCCGGGAATCGGCCCCATCAACCAGATGCTCTTTGGCGGCCAGCAGAACCAAAACGTCAACAATTTCGGACAGATTACCAGCGACATCAGCGGAAACAATGGGCTGCTGCCCGGCGATTACCGCGTAATCCAGTTCGCGATGAAGTTTGTGTTCTGATCGGCGGAGGGAACTGTACAAATTCGAGGCATGAGGCGCCGGCGATACCGCGGCCACCAACTGGGATGGCTCTCTTACCGTTAACGGCGCCAGCGTCGAGATCCTGCGCGGGTGGCGATTCTCCGGCACCGATTCCATCACGGGCACAAGCTGGAAGATAAACACGCGGACCTCTCCGGCGCTCAATCCGCCGGGCCCGGTTCAGGAAAACGGGCTCGTCGTCAAAATCACCGCAGCCGCCGGACCGGTCACTTTCAACGTAACCAGTGGCCCGGCGTCGTAATCTCTTCTTGCCCTCGGCAAGAAAGGCGAGTAATGTTGGTCTTATTGTCGGTCGAGGACGGCACGTAATGAGACCTTATGCCTTGGTTGCACTTACAGGTCTTATTAGCTTTGGGGTGGCAGCCCAAGTCTCCGGGGGGGCCATATCCGGTACTGTTACAAACGCTCGTCATGCAGCTATGCCTCGAAGTGTAGTCACCTTGCGGAGTCTCGCCACCGGGGTCGAGCGCATGGTGACAACCGATACCGCCGGCTCGTATACATTGCCCGACGTCGATCCGGGAAATTATGAGCTATCGATTCAGGCGGCCGGCTTTGTTACAGAGGTGCGAGCCAATCTCGTAGTAGAAGTCGGCGTGCAGGTCCATACCGACGTCGAGATGCAAACCGGAGACTCGAAACAGGTAAACCGAATCGCGCTTGCTTCAAGCGCATCCGGCGAATCGCGCGCAACGGGTGCAAGCCTGAACGCAGCCACGGTGCGAAACGCCCCGCTAAATGGCCGCGATTGGACGCAATTGGCCTCACTGGAAGCCGGTGTCACGGGAATTCAGACGGGGGGCGCGCAGGCGCAGCGCGGCTTCGGCGCGGCGATTAGTGTTTCGGGAGCGCGCCCGGACCAAAATAGCTACCGACTCGACGGCATCAGCATCAACGATTACTCGAATGGCGCGCCCGGCAGCGTCCTTGGTTCCAATCTCGGGGTCGATGCCGTCGAGCAGTTTTCCGTTTTGGGTAGCAATTACCCTTCCAGCTACGGCCGCACGTCCGGAGGCGTAATCAATGCCGTTACGCGTTCGGGAACAAACGCCTTTCATGGAAATGCTTATGAGTTTTTGCGCAACAGCGCTTTGGACGCGCGAAATTTCTTCGACGGGCGTATACCGCCGTTCAAACGAAATCAATTCGGCGGATCGGCTGGGGGGCCGATCCAGCGAGAACGCACCTTCTTTTTCGCCGATTATGAGGGACTTCGGCAGTCTCTGGGAGTTACCCACGTGGATACGGTGCCCTCGGCGTCGGCCAGGAGCGGACGGCTCTCCACAGGCAGTGTGACGGTGGACCCCGGTGTAGCGCGGTTCCTGAATGCGTTTCTACCGCCGCCCAACGGCAGTACACTCGCCGGCGGCGATATCGGAATTTTCACCTTTGCCGGACAGCAAGTGACGACTGAAAACTACTTCACAGCCAAGATCGATCATAAGTTCTCCACAAGTGACTCGCTTTCGGGAACCTATCTCTACGACAATTCCAAAATCGTTCAGCCGGACGCCTTTGGGGAACTGCTCTCGAACGTGGTCTCCCGGCGCCAGTTACTGACACTTCACGAGCAACACGCGGTGGGAGCCAGGTTTTTCAATGCCGCAAGCTTTGGATTCAACCGGGCGGTCGCGATAGATGGCGGTGTATCGCAGGTAATCAATCCCCGCTTGACGGAGCCCGCGTTTGGCTTTGAACCGGGACAGTTTGTGGGCATCATCAAGGGCGTTCCGGGGCTTACCAATTTTCCAGGCGGACCAAACGCGTCGGTCCCGGACACTTTGAGTTCTACCAAGAACTTCTTTTGGAACTCGTTTCAGTGGGCCGACGACGCATTTCTGACGCGGGGGCGTCACTCACTGCAATTCGGCTTCGTGCTCGAGCGCATGCAAGACAATCTCCGCGCGATTTCCACCGCGAACGGCAGCTTCACGTTCGGCTCGCTTGCTGACTTTCTGACCAATCGCCCGCGTAACTTCCAGGGATTACTTCCGCTCCCCGTTCCTGTTTTTGGCATCCGCGAGACGCTCTTCGGAGTCTATGTTCACGACGATATCCGGATTTCACCTAGTGTGAATATGAGCGTAGGAGTTCGTTATGAGACGGCCACGGTTCCCAGCGAAGTGCATGACCGGCTCGCCAACCTCATTCACCTGACCGATTCTCAGCCGCACCTGGGAACTCCGCTCTTTCACAACCCCACAAGGCGCAACTTCGAGCCGCGGGCAGGCATCGCGTGGAAACCCGGAACAGACGGCAGGACCGTGGTGCGGACCGGATTCGGCGTCTTCGATGTGCTGCCGCTGCCATACGAATTCACGTTGAGCATACCGTACGCGGCGCCGTTTTCACAGCAGGTATACGTCGAAGGCCCGCCTCCCGGCTCCTTTCCGTCGGGCGCTTACCGGCAGTTTTCCGGCAGTTCGACCGCGCTGCGATCTGCGTATGCCGAACAAAATCCCAAACGAAATTACGTGATGCAATGGAACGTGAATCTCGAGCGTGAAGTGGTCCGATCCCTCACGGCAACCCTTGCGTATGTGGGCTCGCGCGGCGTCCACCAACCATTCCGAGTCGATAACATCGACATGGTAATTCCTGTGTCCACACCCGCAGGCTATCTTTACCCGCCTGCTGCCATAAGTCAGACGATCAATCCCAATTTTGGGCGGATCAGCGGGACACTCTGGCAGGCCAGTTCTTCGTACCATGCGCTGCAGGCCGTGATCTCGAAGAGACTGAGCCGCGGCGTTCAGTTTCGCGGCGCATACACCTGGAGCAAAAGTATAGACACATTGTCGGCAACCGTGGCCGACGATGCTTTTCCGAATGGCCTGATGAACCCCTTGTTTTTCGACCAACGTACGAGCCGTGGGCCCTCGGATTTTAACGTGGGTCAGAACCTGGCGGTAAATCTAACGTGGGAAGTGCCTGCTCCGCGCTTGCACTCAGTCTTGGGTTGGGCACTGAGCGGCTGGCAGGCCGGGGGAATCTACAAGGTATCCAGCGGCCAGCCTTTCACCGCTATTCTGGGAGGCGACCCGGCGGGCATGAAGACTGATGAAACTGCCGAGCCCCCCAACCGCGTCACAGGGCCGGCTTGTGAAAGCCTCACTAATTCCGGGAATCCCAACCACTACATTCGCACGCAATGTCTGACGTTTCCAGCACCGGCTGGTCTGCGCGGAAATCTGGGCCGCAATTCCGCGGTTGGCCCTGGCTTGGTGAACCTCGATTTCTCCCTTTTCAAGAACAACCGCATTCGCAAGATTTCGGAGGCTTTCAATGTGCAGTTGCGCGCGGAATTCTTCAATATCTTCAATCACGCTAACTTCGCCTCGCCGGTCGACCACCTGATCGTATTCGATCAGGCAGGGCGTCCCGATTCCAGTGCGGGACTGATTACTTCCACGCAAACGCCGGCGCGCGAGATACAATTTGCCGTTAAGCTGATCTGGTAGCCGGAGGCGCTTGTCGTGCAGGATCCGCTTAACGAGTAGGTGTGAATCGCTGCACGCGTCTGCCCCAGTCCGTCTCGGCTACGTAAATGTTGCCGCGTGAATCCACAGCCAGAGTGTGTCCGTGGATGAAGTTGCCGATTTGATGCCCGGGACGCCCGAAGCTGCCGAGAATCTTGCCGCTCTCGTGATCCAGAATGTGAACGGTCTCATTGCGCCCGTTCATCACGTACATGTATCTTTGCTGCGGATCCCGGGAAAATGCCACCCACCAGGCAGTGCCTCTCGGATCGGGTAAGTTGGGGGTGCCGGTTCGAATCCAAACGTTCCGCCTGAAGTTTCCTGCCTTGTCGAACACTTGTACGCGGTCGCCCTGCCGGTCACATACATAGACTAATCCATCGTTGCCGAGAGCGATGCAGTGAACGACGCGCGAGAATACGGCGCTGGCGCCGGACCGCGTTTCTTCTTCCGATGCTTGCCTGCCCCATTGCCGCATGAACTTTCCGGTTTTGTCGAATACCACTACGCGGCGATTTCCATAGCCATCGGCTACGTAAATGTCGCCATTCGCGGAGTCGACGGCGATCCCGGCCGGATTGAAGAAACTCTCATGCCCGGAGTTTTTGGCCGCGCCTTTACTGGTTCCATCCACCGTATCGAAAACACCGCGAGTGCCAATTTGGGTCAAAAGCTTTCCGTCGTGTGAGTACTTCTGGATGATGCCATCGTCATTGCCGCCAACCCAGACGTTATTCTCCGGATCGAAGGCGCAGCCGTGAATCGAATGCGGGACCACGTTGGGGTCGCCCCAGGAAGCAACGAGGTTCCCGGCAACATCGAACATGATGATGGGAGGCGCCTGTTGGGAGGTTTCGGCCTCCTCCGCGGTGATGTCCCGGCGGTTGACGACCACGACGTGATCGTGAGAATCGGTACAAACGCCTCCAAGCTGGCCCGTGATCCACCCTTCCGGCAACGGCTTTGGCCAGGATGGGTCAACCTCGAAATGAGGCGCCGTTTGCGCTGCGAGCAGCACTCCAAATACACAGCCTGTGACTAACAAGTTGGAGTTCATCTTCCGTTCATCTTTCTCGGCTTTGAAGCTCGGGAGTAGCCGGCCCTTCCGGCCAGTAATCAGCATACGCTCGAACGATCCTAATGTCGAATAGAATCAATTAACAACACCTACCAAATTGCACGCAGCAGAAGCCCGAGCGACTAATTTCGAGAATCCGCTTGACATCGATTATCAGCCGGTGTATAGCTTATACACCTAGATTGCCCGGCGTCTCTGAGGGGGAGACCTCTCAGTATGTGAGATGAGGGATATGTGCGGAGAGGAGGTCTGTCAGACCACGCCTCGGGGCACTGTGGCGGATCTTCGTTAGGAGGGTGAGCCTGTGCCGCACAAAGTCTGGGGTACGGTTTTGGCAACAGCCGTTCTGGCGGTTGCTACCTTTTGCATTCGACCTGTTCATGCGCAAGTATCCGGCGCAACGCTGCTAGGTACAGTGACCGATCAATCCGGCGGAACGATGGCCGGCGCCCAAGTCACCATCACCAACGCAGCAACAGGTGTGAGTCGCAGCCTGGTGACAGACTCCGCCGGATTTTACTCGGCTCCTAACCTGCTGCCGGGAAGTTATAGCGTCATCTTCTCTGCTCCAGGATTTTCTACGGCAAAGGAGTCCGACCTCACCCTGACCGTCGGAGCGCAGCAGGTGCTGAACATCGCCCTAAAGGTAGGCGAGGCGACGCAAACGGTTCAAGTGGAGGGTGCTGCCCCCCAGGTGCAGCTTGGCTCCTCGATTATCAGCGCCGAAGTCCAATCCGCCACGGTGCGCGAACTGCCTCTTAATGGCCGTGACTGGGCATCGCTGGCCACGCTGTCTCCCGGAGTCAATGCGATTGAAACTCAGATGCCGTTTGAAAGCGGCGCGGTGCGCGGGAATCGGGGCTTCGGGGCACAATTGACCATAGCCGGAGGACGGCCGACTCAGAACAACTATCGCCTGGACGGACTCAGCATCAACGACTACGGCAACGGCGGGCCTGGCAGCGTAATCGGGGGCAATCTCGGCGTGGATGCCATTCAGGAATTCTCGGTTCTTACCGGCAACTATTCGGCTGAGTATGGAAGAACTTCCGGCGGCGTAGTGAATGCCATCAGCAAATCGGGAACGAATGGGTTTCATGGGGATATTTACGAATTCCTGCGTAACGATAAGCTGGATGCGACCGATTTCTTTCTGAATGCCAGCGGCCAGCCGAAACCTCCTTACCGGCGAAACCAGTTTGGCATTGCCGCTGGCGGTCCCATTCGCAAAGACCGGACGTTCATTTTTGGCGATTACGAAGGAATCCGGCAGTCGCAGGGCGTCAACGTGCCGGCCACGGTTCCTTCTGACGCAGCGCGTGCCGGGAACCTGGCAAGCGGCACGCATGTCATCGTGGATCCGGCCATACAGAAGTACCTGGCCCTTTACCCTCATGCCAACGGACCCATGAGCGGTGACAAGGGTATCTTTAGTTTTGCCGGAGTGCGAGTTGTAAACGAGAACTACTATACCGTCCGGCTGGATCATAAGTTCAGCGCCCAGGACAGCCTGTTTGCTACGTATCTCTACGACGACGCGCCCTATACGCAGCCGGACGGATTCAATAACTTATCTATCTTGTCTCAAACCACACGCCATATTGCCGCATTGGAAGAGACACATGTGTTTACTCCGGCCCTGATCAATAGCGCGCGGCTCGGTTTTAACCGGAACGCAGTGATTAACTACCAGAGCACCTCGGCAATAAATCCGGCGGCCGGCGATCCCACATTAGGCAGCGTGCTGGGGCAGAATTCCCCGTCGATCCGTATCAGCGGCGGTTTCACCAACCTTCTCGCCGGCTTGTCAGGCGCCAATGCCCTGCACAATTGGAACTCTATCCAGTTCTACGACGATGCTTTTCTGACTCACGGCAGCCATGCTCTAAAGTTCGGCTATGCCATGGAGCGGATGCGCTACAACCCATTCACGATTTACAATCCTGCCGGCATCTGGCGTTTCACTGGCGGTAACGCACTGGAAAGGTTCCTCACCAATCAGCCCAACTCGTTAGAGACGGGCCTCCCCGGCCGAGTAAACCCACGGGGTTACCGCCAGACTCTTTTTGCGGGATACCTCCACGATGATTGGCGCTTGCGCCGCAACTTGACGCTGAACATAGGGCTGCGCTATGAGATGACCACCGTTCTCAACGAGGTGCACGGCCAACTCAGTAACCTCCGCAGCATCACGGATCCCCTGCCCTATTGCGGGACTTCCAATCCGGCTCTCACGCTGGTGCTGGGAAAGCAGGGCTGCACAGGTGTCGCGCCGTATTACTCGAACCCCACTACCCGGAACTTCGAGCCGCGGATCGGCTTTGCGTGGGATCCGCGCGGCAATGGCAAGACGGCGGTTCGCGGTGGTTTCGCGATCTTCGATATCCTGCCGCTGCCGGGATATTACTACACCCAGGACGGCATCGAGACGCCGTTCTTTCTGACGGGCACCGTCAACACCGGAACCGCAAAATATCCTCTGAAACTTGGCGTTCCGCCTACCGACCCGCAGAGCGCATATGCGCAACTGGGACCCGGCTCTCTCACTGCCGGAATTATGGAAAGCAATCCCAAGCGGAATTACATCGAACAATGGAATCTGAACGTGCAGCATCAAATTACATCCAACCTGACAGCCACGGTAGGGTATGTCGGCTCGCACGGGGTTCATATGATGATTCGCGGGGATGATGGCGACATGGTTATTCCCACCAAGACCTCGGCAGGGTGGCTGTGGCCGTATAACCCTACGGGTAAGGATTTGCGCATCAATCCGAATTTCGGGGGGATCCGGTTCATGTTTTTTGGAACCGGGTCCACGTATGAGGCACTTCAAGTCAATGTTCAGAAGAGGATGAGCCGGGGCTTCCAGTTCGGAGTCTCTTACACGTACAGTAAGGCAATGGACGACAGTTCGGCCACCATCGCGGGTGACGCATTTTCGAATTCGGTCACAAGCTGGTTCTGGTTTGCCCCGCAAATCAGCCGCTCTGTTTCGGACTTCAACGTAAGCAACAGCTTGTCAATCAACGGCATCTGGCAAGTGCCCGTCTCGCCTTCTCTGCATGGAGTCGCGGCTGCCGTACTGCGCGGATGGGAGATGGGTAGCATTCTCAAGCTGAATAACGGGATCCCGACCACGCCTCTGATCGGAGGAGATCCGCTCGGCGTTCAGAATTCAGGTTCGGACGCATTCTCTATTCCGGATCGCGTCCCGGGATGCGACCCCGTCAACCACAACTACAAGAGCAGTCCGCGGGGAGTCTTCCTGGGTTACATCAATTCCGATTGCTATACCGTCCCCAAAGCGACGCCGGAGATTGCAGCACAATGCGTACCCTTTGCCAAGGTTTCAGGGAGCTGCTCGAATCTCCTAGGCAACGCCGGCCGCAATAGCGTGATTGGTCCGTCCCTGGTCAATCTGGATTTCTCCGTATATAAGAATTTCGCCATCAGCAAGATTTCGGAGAGCTTCCATCTGCAGTTTCGGACGGAGTTTTTCAATATCCTGAATCACGCCAACTTTGCCCCTCCCTTGCCATTTTTTGGGGCGAGCAACGCGCAGTTGTTCAATCCGGACGGCACCAATGCTCACGCCGGAGGTTTGCAGGCTTTGGTGACACAACCGAGAGACATTCAGTTTGCCATCAAGGTAATTTGGTAAGTAAGGAAGGCTTCGATGAAGAGCTTGAAAGTGCGGCTTTGGACTGTTGCGGTGTGTACGGCCGGTATCTCCGCGTACTTGATCGGAGCTCCGGCCGTAGGCGGTTATCACCTGATTAAGAAGATCCCGCTGGGCGCCGCCGAAGGAGGGGGCGAGTATTTCGATTACATTACCGTGGATTCGGCCGCGCGCCGCGTTTACCTGTCACACGGCACCGAAGTCAAGGTACTCGACGCGGATAGCTTTGCCACGCTGGGAACTATCACGGGCACGAAGCGAAACCACGGTGTCGCGCTGGTCGGCGATCTGGGCAAAGGTTTCCTAACCGACGGAGACGCCGGCCAGGTTGTCATCTTCGATCTGAAGACTTTCAAAACGACCGGCCAGGTAAAAGCCGATAAAGACGCAGATTCCATTTTGTACGACGCCGCCTCCAAGCACATATTCGCATTCAACGGCGAGCCAAAGACCGCAACTGTCATTGATCCGGCCAGTGGCTCCGTGGTTACGACGATCCAGTTGGGCGGCCAGCCGGAGCAGGCAGTCAGCGATGGCAAGGGTACCATCTTCGACAATTTGGAAGATACCAATGAAGTGATCGCGATCGACACGCGCACTAACCAGGTGAAATCGCGGTGGAAGGTAGCGCCGTCTGGCCAACCGGTAGCGATTGCTATGGATCGCCAGCACCGGCGGCTTTTCATTTCGGGTCGCAATCCCAAATTACTTGTGGTCATGGACGCGGATAACGGAAAGATCGTCGGACAATCCTTCCCCATAGGCGACCGTGTCGACAGCAACATCTTCGAACCGGAAAGCGCTCTTCTGTTCGCATCCACGCGCGAAGGCACAATTCATATCTTCCACGCCGATTCGCCGGACAAATTGAGTCCGGTCGAGACGGTCAAGACCGAGTTTGGCGCCAAGACCATGGGCCTCGACGCGAAAACGCACAATCTGTTCGTGGATACGTCGGATTTCGATCCCCCCGCGCCGCCCACGCAAAAGCAGCCCAATCCCCAACCGAGGGCTAAGCCGGGAACGTTCCGCCTGCTGGTCTACGGGCGTTGAGGAAGCAGGCGCCTACCCGTCCACCACACCCCGTTGACTTGCATGTAGCCCGGCTGTAGTATTTCCCCAACTGTTCTTAGTGCTGGATTCGCGTCCGGACGACCACGTCCTTGGGGATGAGTGTAACGGAGGTAAATATGAAGGCGCGAACAGGTTGGGCCTGTCTGTTTTTCTTCTCTGTGGCCGCGTTCGCACAGAGCGACCGCGGGACCATCACTGGAACCATTGGCGATCCCGCCGGCGCGGTGGTGGCAAGCGCTCCGGTGGAAGCCAGAAACGCCGAGACCGGGGCTTTGTATCAGGCCGCCAGCAGCGCGACGGGAAACTACACGCTGTCGCAGTTGCCCGCGGGGACTTACGAGATTTCCGTAACGGTGCCCGGATTTAAGCGATTCATTCGGCAGAATGTCGTCGTTTCAGTGGCGGGTACGCTGCGCGTCGATGTCGAGTTGGAAGTCGGCTCGGCGAGCGAGTCGGTTACGGTCGTGGAGGCTGCGCCGCTGCTCAAAACCGAGAGCGGCGAACTGAGCCACAACATGACCACCGAGCGGGTGGACAGCCTGCCGGTGATCAATCTCGGCTTCGGAGCCAATCTCGGCAACGTGCGAAATCCGTTGCAGGCCATCAATCTGATTCCGGGCTCGTCCTTCGTCAACGACAATACGCTGCGTGTAAACGGCCTGCCGGCAAACACCCAGTCCATCCGCATCGAGGGTCAGGACGCCACCGACGGCCAGAACCGCCGGGAAAACCAGGTGAATCAGGCCAGCCTCGATGCCATCCAGGAAGTGACGGTTCAGACGAGCAATTACGCGGCGGAGTACGGGCAGGCGGGCGGCGGATACTTCAATTACACGATGCGATCCGGCACCAACCAATTACATGGGAGCGCCTACGACTATTTCGTGAACGAAGTGCTGAACGCGGGGGTTCCCTTCACCGATGCCGGCATCAGCGACAGCTTGAAAGCGGGCCAGCACATCCGCGACACGCAGCGCCGCCATAACTATGGATTCACAATTGGCGGACCGATCGTGCTGCCGAAACTCTACAACGGCCACGACAGAACCTTCTTCTTCTTCAGCTTCGAGCAATTCCGCGAAACGCAGGTGATCGCCAAGGGGCTGACCACAGTTCCGACGCTGGGCTACCGGCGGGGCGATTTCAGCGGCGCCACGATCGGACCCGTGACCATCGGCGGCCAGCCCGCGATCGATGCGTTGGGCCGGCCGTTGATTCAGAATCAGATCTTCGATCCCACGACCACCAGAACGGCCTCGGACGGTACGACCGTGCGCGATCCATTTCCAGGGAACATCATACCGATCGATCGAATGGACCCTGTAGCCGCAAAGATTCAGGGGTTTATTCCGCTGCCATTAAACTCCGGGGTGGTCAACAACTATCCCATCCCCGCCTACACAAACTTCCGCCACACCACCATCCCCTCGTTCAAGCTGGACCACAATCTCAGCTCGCGCGTAAAGCTGGCATGGTATTACTCGGAGAACCGCAACTTCACCCCCGGTTCCGATGGAATCCCGCAGCCGATTACCGCTGCGGTGGTCCAGGATAACGTCACGCGAACCACGCGCATCAACTACGACCAGTCGCTCACGCCGACCATGTTGCTGCACTTGGGCGCCGGCCTCATGTATATGCACCAGATTTTCCTATCGGCGCCATACGATCAAAGCCAGCTTGGCTGGGGCGGGAACTTCTCCGCCGCGCAGTTGTTTCCGCAAATCGTGTTTGGCGGCGATACCTCGCGGGGAGGCTTTACCTGGACCACGAGTCATTTTGCTCCTTACGAGTACGCAAAGGACATCAAGACCACGGCGAATGCCAGCCTCACCTGGGTGAGGGGAAATCACACCTTCAAATTCGGCGGCGAGGGGCTGTTCGAAGGATTCCCCACGCACACCTATTCCCGCGCCCATGGCGTTCTGAACTTCGCGCAGGCGCAGACCGCGGATCCCTGGCAGGATGGCCGTGGCGTCAATGCGAACACCGGATTTGCCTATGCCAGTTATTTTCTTGGCTTGACCAGCGGAATCAATGACGGCGCCCAGGCCACCCTGCGGTTCGGCTACCACAACTTCGCCGGCTATATCCAGGATTCGTGGAAGGTGACGCGCAAGCTTACGCTCGACTATGGTCTGCGCTACGACTATGTCACGTTAATCCGGGAGCAGTATGGCCGCAATTCGACTGCGTCGTTTGACCGTCCCAATCCCGCGGCCGGCGGGCGCATCGGCACCGTGATTTACGAAGCGACATGCGGCTGCACCTACTTCCATAACTATCCCTGGGCGCTTGGCCCGCGCTTGGGCGCTGCATATCAGATCAACTCCAAGACGGTTTTCCGCGCGGGAGCCGGTATCGCTTATGGCGGCTCGCAAACGGCTGGATCGGCCCGCAGCGCGAATGACTTCAAAACGCTCTCCGCGCCCGGTTACGGCGAGACCGCGGGCCTTGTGCGTGACGGGAATCCGCTCGCGCCAGGTAATCGCTTCGGCAATCCCCCGCTGGTCTGGCCGGACTACGGCCCCAACTACCCACTGGAAGTAGCCCCCGGAGTGCGTCCTCCCATATCGCCCTTCTTCCACATCGACCGGCACGCCGGGCGGCCGGCGCGCATCTTCCAATGGAGCATCGGCCTGCAACGGGAGATTACGCATAACCTGGTGGTTGAGGCGACTTATGTAGGAAACCGCGGGGTCTGGTGGGCCTCGCCCGTCCTTTCGATTGAGGATTACAACGCGCTCGAGCCCGTGTCACTCAAGAAGAACTGGGGAATCGATATCAGCAATCCGGCGGATCGCGCGCTGCTCACCACGCGCATCAGTTCCCCGCTGGTGATCGCCCGGTTCCCATGGCTGGCCAATCCCAACAACGTGTATCCGGGCTTCCCCGCCACTCAGAGTCTGAATCAGGTGCTGCGGAATTTTCCGCAGTTCCTCGGCTCCCCCGGGTTCTGGGGGCCGCCCCTGGGTGATACCTGGTACGACTCGCTGCAAACCAAGGTGAGCAAGCGGCTCTCGGGCGGGCTTACCGTCGATTCGGCCTTCACTTGGGCCAAGGAACTCAGCAACGGAGTGGGGGCCGATACCAGCTACGTGAACAGCCCGGGCACCAACGTGGTCAACGACGTGTTCAACCGGGGCATTAACAAGCAGCTCACGTCCTTCGGCCGCCCGTTTGTTCTGGTGACATCCTTCCGGTATACGACGCCGGGATTTCGCGCGGAGGGCAAAGGCATGAAGGCCCTCTCTTGGGCCGCGCGCGATTGGAACATCGCCGGTGTATTGCGCTACCAGAGCGGCGAAGTACTTCGCACGCCTGCCTCGCGGAACGGTCTGCTTACGCAGTTGGCCCGCGACCGCACCAACAATCCGGCGGTCTGGGGCGGTGGCGAGACTTTGTGGAACCGGGTGCAGGGTGTGAACCCATTGTTATTCGACCCCAACTGCAAGTGTTTCGACCCCACGACGCAGCTTGTACTCAATCCGGCCGCCTGGGTAGACGCTCCTGCCGGCACGTTCGGCACCTCCGCTCCGTTCTACGACAACGTGCGTTGGCAGCGCCAGCCGGCCGAGTCGCTGAGCCTGGGCCGGACCTTCGGCTTAGCCAAGGAGAATCGCGTCCGGCTCGACATACGCGCCGAGTTCTTCAACGTGTTTAATCGTCTGTTCCTGGCCAATCCCACGCCGATCAGCTCGATCACGCAATCGCCCGGCCCCAATGCCGCCGCGCCCACCACGCGAAACAACGCCGGACAACTCACGTCGGGCTATGGCTTCGTCAACACGTTCAACGGCAACGGATCGCAGCCAAGGACCGGTCAGATCGTGGCGCGATTCAGTTTTTAGAGGGCTCGCCTCATCGTCAACTGTGTCGCAATTGCGCTCGTGATGGCCCTGACGGCGGAATCAGCGGCTGCATTGCAGATCTACCGGACGGTGGAGCCGCGCGAAAGCCGCATTCCGGCCGGAAAGACGACGCTGTATTCTCGGGAAATCGGTCACGGGCCGCCCATCATCGTCCTCCATGGCGGGCCCGACTTCGATCACAGCTATCTCCTGCCCGATTTGGATCGATTGGCGGATGCATTCCGGCTCATCTACTACGATCAGCGCGGGCGCGGAAGATCCGCGGATCACGTGTCGCCCGGGGATGTCACGCTCATCTCAGACCTGGAGGATATCGACAGGGTGCGGCAGCACTTTCACCTGCGATCCGTAGCGTTGCTCGGGCACTCCTGGGGCACTGTGCTTGCTTTGGAGTACGCACTTCGCCACCCGGAACGGGTGTCCCACATGATTCTGATGAATCCCGCGCCGGCCTCTGCCAGCGACCGCGCGGTGTTTCGCAAAGCATACGCGCAGAAACTGGGTGCGGATATGGACCGGCAGGCGGACATTATGGCTGGCGCCGCCTACAGAGAGGGCGATCCC
>PSRJ01000271.1 GCA_003175985.1 Terriglobia bacterium | reverse complement strand
TCACTTTTACTCTTTCTGTCTTTCAATTGTGCGGGCAAGACGAGGCAGATCAGGACAGCCAAG
This sequence comes from Terriglobia bacterium, assembly GCA_003175985.1. Taxonomy (GTDB): domain Bacteria; phylum Acidobacteriota; class Terriglobia; order Bryobacterales; family Bryobacteraceae; genus PSRJ01. The sequence goes on along the minus strand of PSRJ01000271.1, from coordinate 20,816 downwards.
CTCTGGCGGGAACTTTCAAAAGGCACTTTGAGTGTACCACGGATTTAGAACCGACCGAAGCTCAGCCGTGCGATTTCGCCCAAGTTGCCGGGAAACGCCCTAATCGATCCACGCCAGGCTCAACGACCACACCCGCGCCTTCTAAGCAGGGGGTCGCTGGTTCGAGTCCAGCCGGGCCTACCACAACAAAAGAGAGCCTTTTTCCATACGCGTTGACCATCTCGGCGTCCTGTGGTAGCGTGAGGAATCCCTGAGGTGCTCGCCCCGAAGGCGAGTGAAAAGGGAAGCGGGTGGAAGTCCCGCACGGTCCCGCCACTGTGAGCAGCGAGCGGCCGGCGCAGTAAACCACTGTTCTTCGGAATGGGAAGGTCGCCGGTAGCGCGATGACCTGCAAGTCAGGAGACCTACCTCAGGAGGTGTAGCGTATGCTTCGAGCGAAGGCAAATCGTGTTTCCCTGAGGCCCTCTCCGGCCGTTTCTGATTTTTCGATCTCCTTCGCGTTGAGGCGTGCGTCAATTGTCGGGCGCGGACGTTTCAACGATGCTAACCCTGATTATCGGCGGAACCAAGAGCGGTAAATCGCGCCTGGCGCAACGGCTCGCGGCGCGCTCCGGGCGGGTGTGCTACGTTGCCACGGCGGTGACGGGCGACGATCCTGAAATGCAGGCGCGCATCGAACGCCATCGCGCGGATCGGCCTGCATCCTGGCAAACCATCGAGGAGCCTCTGGCGCTTGCCGATGCGGTCCGGCATGCCGCGGCGCTCGCCGACACGATCGTGGTCGACTGTCTCACACTCTGGCTGAGCAACCTTTCTTGGAATTTCCGGGATACACCCGCCCGTGTGGAAGAGGCAGCGCATACCGGCATCCTTCAGATTGCCGCCTTAGCGCGCTCGTGCCATATTATTCTCGTTTCGAATGAGCTCGGCTGTGGGACTGTTCCCGGCGTCGATGTGACTCGCGCCTTTCGGGATACTCAGGGATTAGTGAACCAATGGGCAGGCGAGGCCGCGGATGAAGTAATTCTCACCGTGGCCGGGCTTCCTCTTTATCTTAAGACGCCCCAGCGAGAGGGCGCTGCCGCTCCGGAACCACTTCGATGAGAAGCCCGCTCACACCAGTCCTCCTTCTGTTCATGGTTACGCTGCCTGCCGGCGCGGCCGATCTGACGGTGCACGTCATCGATCCACAGGAAGGCATTATCCCCGCCGCCACCGTAATCCTGACCCCCCGCGACGGCGAACGGCGGATTCTGAGTTCGGACGCGAATGGCTCGTGCCGCTTCAATATGTTGGCGCCGGGCCCGTATTTCATTCAGGCCCAAGCGCCCGGTTTTGAGCCCTCGCCGGCGCAGGCGATTGTTTTGAAGAGTGAAGGAACCATGGACATCAGCCTTCACCTCGGCGTCGCAAACGTACGGAGCAGCATCGTCGTGACGGCGACAGGCACGCCGCAAAGCACGGACGAACTGTCGAAAGCCCTTACCGTAATTGATGCCGATACCATCCGTTTGCAGGTGGACCGGTCTGTGGGCGAAGCGCTGGAGAAGGTGCCGGGCTTGCGTGTGCAACAGCTTGGCGGACCTGTGGCGACAAACTATTTCAAAGTGCGCGGACTGCGCAACGCGGACACCGCCGTGCTCGTGGATGGACTCCGCCTGCGCGATGCTGCCGGCACTCAGGCGGATGCTTCCGGCGTATTGCAAGATCTCGTGATCACCAACGCCAGCCGTATCGAAGTGCTGCGCGGCGCCGGCTCCTCGCTATACGGAACAGACGCAACCGGAGGCGTCGTGAATCTGATCACCGATGACGGCGGCGGCAGAACGCGCGGCTCCCTCGCGCTCGATGGAGGATCGCTCGGTGCGGTGCGTGGTATGGCCCGTCTGGCGGGAGGTTTCCATCAGGACCGAGTGGCGTATAGCATGGGAATCACGCACTGGAACGTGACGAACGGCGTCGATCGCGACAGCCCCGCGCGGAATACCAGCGGTCAGGGGCAAGTCACGTTTCGACTCTCACGAATTGCCTGGTTTTCGGCGCGCCTCTACGCGGGCGATTCTTTCGGCTTCGTCCGACTTACGCCGCAGTCCGTGGGAACCCTGCCCTCCAGGGGAATCATCGATGCCGTCCCGCTCCCGCTGGCGGAGGAACACCGTTATGAAGCGGGCACACCGATTTCCCGGCTTGCCCTCGGGGGCGCGACATTTATGCCCGCTGCATACAATTCGGATAGCACGCGTGCGGGCCGGTTCTTTACGGGCGCGATTCGATTTGTTGTTCGCCCATCCGAGGGCATCGGCCTCACCGCCCAATATCAGCATCTGAGCACCAGGCGGGATTACGGCGATGGTCCCGCGGGACCGGGTTTTCAACCGAAGGGTAATAACTACTCCTTGTATCGCGGCGATATCGAGACAGCGGACATCCGCCTGAATGCAGGCCTCGGCCGTTTTCAGCGGTTCGACGCGGGATATGAGTTCGAAAATGAAGACTTTCAAAACCGGCTGCTACCGCCGCCCCCGTCGACAAATTTCTTCACCGCTGTGAGCCAGTTCAGCCACTCCGTGTTCGCGCAAGACCAGATCCGGCTGTTGGAGGGCCGCTTTCAGATTGCAGGCGCCTACCGGGCGCAGTTCTTTTCGCTCAACCGGCCCTCGTTTGAGCCGCTCACCGGCGCGCCTTTTGCCGGACGGACATTCACTGCGCCGCCAAGCGCGCAGACCGGCGATCTCTCCATCGCGTATATGCTTCGCGCGACGGGCACGAAAATCCGGGCGCATGCGGGCCGGGGATACCGTGCGCCGTCGCTATACGAACGATTCGGGACGTTTTACAACGGCTCCGCCTACACGCTTTATGGAGATCCGGAATTGCGGCCGGACCGCTCCAGTTCCATTGACGGCGGCATCGATCAGACGTTCTGGAACGCCCGGGCACAGATGTCGGCGACCTATTTCTACACGCGCTTGAACGAGGTGATTGTCTTCGATACAACGGGAGCCTTCAATTCGTTGACCGATCCGCTTGGCCGGAACGGCGGCTATCGCAACACGCATGGCGGACTTGCTCGCGGTGTGGAATTCAGCTCCGCACTGGCGGCCACTGCCTCGCTGCGGCTCGAAGCGACCTACACCTACACCGATGCGCGCCAACAGACCCCATTGGCGGCCGGTGTCTGGCAGACGTACGAAATCCCGCGCCACCAGTATTCCGCCATCGCGACGGAACGGGTCTCGTCACGTTGGACGACATTTGTGGCTTACACCGGTTCGACCGATTACCTCGCGTCGATTTCCGGCCGCGCCTTCCGGTTTGGCGGCCGCGCTCGCGTACAGGGCGGTGTGAATTACCGGCGTCCGTTACGCGAATTCCGCGCGCTGCGGTTGTACTTCAGGGGAGACAATCTATCGGGGCAGAACTATTTCGAAAATGGTTTTCGCACGCCCAGAGTGGGGTTGACGGGCGGAATGGAGTTCGAGTTTTAACATGAGGCGGGTTCTGCTGTTGAGCTTGATCGGTTTGAGCGCGTGCGCCGCGGAAATTCCCCGGCGCATCGTGTCGATGTCTCCCAATCTGACCGAAATCATCTACGGCATCGGCGCCTTCGATCGCGTCGTAGGGGTGTCGGACTACTGCACGTATCCGCCCGCCGCCAGGAAGCTGCCGAGTGTGGGAGCGTGGCATAATCCGAACCTGGAGAAACTGGCCGTACTGCATCCCGACCTGGTAATTGTGGACGATGGGCAGTCTGCATTTGTGGCAGACCGCCTCGACAAGCTCAGGCTACCTGTGCTGGTCTTGGGGCTGCACACCATCCGCGACGTATATGCCGCCATGGAAACGCTGGGGCGTGCATTGGACCGCGAGGCAGACGCGGCCCGCCTCGCAGCGAGTACGCAGGAAGCCTTGCGGCGAGTCTCGAATAAGACCGCCTCTTTACCCAAGTTGCGGGTTACCTTGATTGTCGATCGCGCTCCCGGAACACTGCGCAATCTCAACGCGGCCAGCGAACGTTCGTATCTCGGCGAGCTGATCCAGCTAGCCGGCGGCACAGTAGCGGCCCCGCCCTTTGAGCGCGGGTATGGACAATTGAGCAAAGAGGAACTCCTCGTTACGAATCCCGACTTTATTCTCGATTGCATGCATGCATCCGGCGGCCGATTCGGTGGGGATCCGCTGGAGCCCTGGCAGCAGATGCCCGAATTGAAAGCGGTGAAAAACGGGCGCGTACGAAGCGTAAATCAGGATTTCGTTCCGCATGCATCGCAGCGAATCGTGCAAACGGCGGAGTTATTCGCCCGAATCATTCATCCGGAGGCTCGATGATACAAGAAGCATCGCCTGCGCTCACACTCTCTTCTGAGACCAGCACGAATTTGGGTTTGGCCTCGAATCCTCCCCTCGCGTTCGCCTGCCTGGTGGTATTGGTGGGCCCTCCAGGATCGGGGAAGAGCACTTGGGTAAGCCGCAACGGCCGGGGCGCGGTCCACGTGTCGCAAGACGGTCTCATCGATGCCATTACGCCGGAGGGCTTCGAGCACACATATCGTCCGATCTACCGCGCCGCTGAGGATGCCGTGGCGCGGGCGGCGCTCGAGACCGGATTCACCGTCCTGGTGGATCGTACCAATCGGACGCGGGAGCATCGAAAACGCTGGCTGCGCATCGCGGAGGAAGCGGGTTGCCCGGCAGTGGCCGTGGTCATGACTGCCTCGGCGCCGGTTTGCCGCGTGCGCAATCGTATGCGCGAAGCGCGCCGGCGTCTCAGCGAGTCCCGTATGGAACGAATGCTGGCCGCGCACGAAGCCGTTTGCCGGGACGAGGGTTTCGCCGCCATTTTCGAGAGTGAGCACACCACCTTGCGCGAGATAATTACAGTTCTGAGATCGATGAGGAAGGAGACTTCGGATGAGCATCGCAACGAAACGCGGCGATAACGGAACCACCGGCCTGCCCGGTGGTGTGCGGGTTTCGAAGACCCACCCTCGTGTTGAGTGCTACGGCACCATTGACGAGCTGATTTCGCAGATTGGTCTGGCGCGGGCCTTGGCCAACGATGACGAGGTTACTGCCCTGGCGCGGCGCATCCAGCGCGAGCTATTCAAGGTGGGCAGCGCCATCGGAACGGCCCCCGAATCGCGTAAACCGGCGCCCGAGATCACGGCCGAAATGGTGCAACTTCTCGATTCGGAAGTGCTGCGGATCGAGTCGATACCCGGTATTCTGAACGACTGGTCCATTCCCGGAGAACTGACCGGTTCCGCGGCTTTTGACGTGGCTCGCACGGTTTGCCGGAGGGCGGAGCGCCTGGCAGTGGCACTTCACGAGGCGGGTGACCTTCCCAATGTCCATATCCTGGCGTATATCAATCGTCTCTCCGACGTACTCTGGCTCGTGGGGCGGCTGTTGGAACATCGCGCAGGCGCCGATGCGGCGTTACGCACCGGCGAACACGGCGGCAATCGCTGGTCCCGCGCCTGGTGATGCATGCGAACGCGCGGCCGAAACAGTTTTTCGCCGACGGAGCGGCAGGCGGTATACCGCGCGATCTACGAGCGCCGTGATATTCGCTCCCACTTCCAGCCCACGCCGGTGCCTCCCGAAGTTCTCGGCCGCATCCTGGATGCCGCGCATCATGGGCCCTCTGTGGGTTTCATGCAACCGTGGGACTTTATCGTCATTCGCAGTGCTGCCGTTCGCGAAGCAGTCCACGAGTGCTTCGTTGCGGCCAACCGCCAGGCCGCGGCTGCCTACAGCGGCGAGCGCCTCGCCCTCTATGGCGGTTTGAAATTGGAGGGGATCCGCGAAGCCCCCGTGAATCTCTGCGTTACTTGTGACCGGCTGCGGAATAAGGGCGCCGGCCTCGGCCGCCAGACGGACCCCGCGACAGATTTGTATTCCACGGCCTGTGCCGTAGAAAACCTGTGGTTGGCTGCGCGCGCCGAGTCGCTCGGCGTCGGCTGGGTCAGTATCCTCGATTTCGAGATGTTGCGGCGTCTGCTGGAAATCCCGCCTCATGTCATTCCGGTGGCGTATTTGTGTGTTGGTTATGTGTCGGAGTTCCCCGGCGAGCCGGTGTTGGAGACAGCCGGATGGGAACGCCGCGAAAAGCTGACGCAACTGCTTCACTTCGATCGATTCGGTGGGAAAGACTCCGGACAAGCGGCCAGCATGTTTCCGCAACGCGCACGAGAAGAAGAATGACGAGCACCAAGGCGATCATGCTCCTGGGCACGGCCTCGCACGTGGGTAAGTCACTGCTCACAGCCGGACTGGGGCGTATCTTCTCCGACGAAGGCTGGCGGGTTGCGCCGTTCAAAGCGCAGAATATGTCGCTCAATTCCGCGGCAACCCCGGATGGCCGGGAAATCGGCCGCGCCCAGGCCCTGCAGGCGGAAGCGTGCCGTGCAGTCCCGTGCGCGGAGATGAACCCGATCCTGCTCAAGCCGTGCTCCGAAAGCGGGTCGCAGGTTGTACTGTTGGGCCGTGTGTGGGGGCAGGTGACCGCCTCGGATTACCATCAGCGGCGTGTAGAAGACCTGTTCCCGGCCGTCCTCGCAAGTTACCGGAAGCTGGCCTCGCGGTACGATCTGATGCTGCTCGAAGGCGCCGGCTCCCCCGCGGAGATCAACCTTCGCGAGCACGATATCGTCAACATGCGGATGGCGCATGCGGCGGATGCCGCATGTTTGCTGGTGGGTGATATCGATCGTGGCGGTGTTTTCGCCTCGCTGCTGGGCACACTCGAATTGCTCGAAGCAGAAGACCGCGCAAGAATCCGCGGTTTTGTGATCAACAAATTTCGCGGTGACCAATCCCTGTTGCAGCCCGGTGTGGACATGATGGAACAACGTCTGGCTATTCCCTGCCTCGGCGTAGTGCCGTTCCTTCGAGACCTGGGTCTGGAGGAGGAAGATGGCGTCGCCATCGAGCAACGCCTGATACCGGGCAGGGTCTGGAATGGCACGGAGGGTTCGCATCGTGCGCGGCCGCTACGCGTCGGCGTCATAGCCTTGCCCCACATTGCGAACTTTACCGACTTTGACGCTTTGGCGCAGGAACCTTCCGTATCGCTGGCATTTGTCGAAGATCTGAAAGACGCAAGGCGAGCCGATGTTCTGATCCTTCCCGGAAGCAAACAGACGCTCGACGATCTCTCCTGGCTTCATGCCCTTGGTTTGGCGGAGGCGGTCTCTGCACATCCTGGGCCGGTCATTGGAATCTGTGGCGGTTTCCAGATGCTCGGCATCTCCATCGAAGATCCATCCGGAGTGGAAAGCGGCGGCCAGCCGCGCAGCACACCAGGTCTGCGGTTGCTTCCGGTGCGGACGATCATGCGCGAAGAAAAAACGGTGCGTCGCGTGACTGCGCGAAGTTTTAGCGGATACGAAATCCACATGGGTGAGACCGAGTATGAAAACGGAGCGCAGCCTTTCGCATGTATCACAAGGGAGGGGGAACTGGCTCCGGTATCCGATGGCGCGGTTTCGGAGGGCGGACGAATCTGGGGAAGTTATGTCCATGGCCTGTTCGACGATGATGAGTTCCGTCACGCCTGGATCGATCGATTGCGCCGCGCGTGCGGGCTTGATCCCCCGGCGGAAGTCTTGCCGGTCACCGCGCAGCGTGAGGCGCGCATGAACCGGTGGGCAGATCACTTGAGAAGCGCTATGGCCCTTAATGTCATTCGCAGTTGGATAGGGAAACCGGAATGACTGCATCGCGGCTCGCGGCTGCTTATGTATTCGATCTCGCGGCGGGTGATCCGGAGTGGTTTCCGCACCCGGTTCGGCTCTTTGGCCGGCTCACACAGTTGGGGGAACGCTGGGCGGCAAGATGGGCTTCGCGTCCCGGCCGGGAATTAGCGGCAGGAAGTGTGGTGACCGGCGCCGTGGTGGGGATCGCGTGGCTCCTGGGCCAATGGCGGCAACCTGTGTGGCAAATTCTGCTTGCTTGGACTACACTCGCCACACGTTCGCTTCTCGATGAGGCCGGAGCTGTGATTGCAGCGTTGGATGAGGGGCGTCTGGCGGAAGCGCGCCATCTGTTGGCGCGTATTGTGGGCCGCGACACCGACTCCCTGGACGAAGCGGAGATTGCGCGCGCGACGATCGAGACACTGGCGGAGAGCGCGTGCGATGGCATTGTTGCGCCCCTGTTTTGGCTAGCGCTAGGAGGGGTGCCGTCGGCGATGGCTTACAAAGCCGTGAATACGCTCGACTCGATGATCGGCCACCCGGACCCGCCTTACCGGCATTTTGGACGCGTGGCCGCACGTCTCGATGACGCCGCGAACTTCATCCCCTCACGCCTCACCGCCATCGGTATTGCCGCGGCGGCGGGAATCTCCGGGCTGGACGCCCGCCGGTCTCTCACGATCTGGCAACGCGACGGGTACAAACACGCCAGTCCGAATGCCGGCCAGAGCGAGGCTGCCATGGCCGGGGCGCTCGGCGTACAACTCGGCGGCACGAATCTTTACGATCGCCGCCCGCATGCCGCGCCTTTGTTGTATGCCGGAGGCCGGACTCCCTCTGCGGCCGACGCGCGGGCTGCCGCGATTATTGTCGCGACGGTCTCGGTGATCGCCTTTGGGGTTGCGCTTCTCGCGCTGGTACGGAAGGGCCGATGAGCTTGCACGGCGGCGACGTTTGGCAGGTCGGCGAGGAACTGGGATTGGATCCCTCGAACCTGCTCGACTTCAGCGCCAATATCAACCCGCGGGGCTTACCTCCGCGCGCCCTGGAGCGTCTGGCTAGTGATGCCTCGAACCAGCGGACCCTTGGGTTCTATCCGGACCCATCGGCGCGCCGATTGCGCATGGCCCTGAGCCGCCGGCTTGACATCGATCCCGCCTCCATCGTGATTGGACCGGGCGCCGAGGCTCTGTTGAGCCCGGCCCTGCGGCGCCACCCGGCGCGCCGTACGCTCGTTCCGATTCCCGCTTTCGCTGAATATCGGCGGGTCTGCCTGCAGCAGGCAATTGACTGCGTGCCGTTTCCGCTCGATCGAGCGAAGTGCTTTCGTGTGCCCGTGAACGATCTGTGCCGGGCTCTGAGCTCCGGGATTGACGTCCTTTTCTTGAACAATCCGCACAATCCTTCAGGAGCATTACTGGCTGCTGCCGAGGTCCGTCGCATCGTAGATGCCGCGCGGGCAGCCGGCACTCTGGTGCTTCTCGATGAAGCCTTCATCGACTATGCCGGCGATGCGACACTGGCGGGAGATGCCGCCATTCAATCCGGGCTGATTGTGATTCGCTCCCTCACTAAGTTCTACGGCTGCCCGGCGCTGCGGGCGGGCTATCTGATTGCCCACCCGGATACGGCGCGCCACATCGCGTCTGAGTTACCGGTGTGGCCGGTCACGCAACTAGCCATCGATACCTTCGCCGAGGCTGTTGAGGACTGCGAATACGCCGCGACGTCCCTTCGCGAAAACAGCGAGGCGCGCCAAGCACTCTCGGAATCATTACAACGGCTCGGGCTCCTGGTTTTTCCATCGGCTGCCAATTATCTACTGATCGAACTTACGCCGGAGATGCCATCCTCGTCCGACCTGCGACTGCGTCTGATCCAGCGGCATCGAATGCTGATTCGCAACTGTGATTCGTATGAAGGTCTGCAGCCGGGACGATACATCCGAATTGCGGTGCGTTCTGCCGCCGAAAACCTTCGGCTGGCCGAAACCCTGGCGGAGGAGCTGCGACAGTGACCCCACTGGAAAAGACGATACAACAGATCTCCCCTGTCGATCCGGCGTGGATTGAGGCGGCGCGCCGGCGTCAACTGGAGTTGACCAAGCCGCCCGGAAGCCTGGGCCGTTTGGAAGAGATCGCCAACCGCTGCGCCGCCATTCGCGCCAGCTTTGCTCTGACCGCGGCCAAGCCGCGAATCGTCCTCTTTGCAGCCGATCACGGCGTCTGCGCGGAAGGCGTGAGCGCTTACCCGCAGGAAGTCACGGCGCAGATGGTTCTGAATTTTCTACGCGGCGGTGCGGCGATCAACGCGCTGGCGGGCGTGGCCGGAATCGAATTGAAGGTCGTCGATGCCGGTGTCGCGGCCGGCCTCCCGCATTCCGAGGAACTTATTACCCGCCGCGCCGCCGCAGGCACGAAGAACTTCTGTAAGGAAGCGGCCATGACCGAACTGGAGATGCACACTGCTCTGGAAGCCGGCTTGGACCTCGCGGCTGAGGCCGCTTCCGTTGGATGCGATCTGCTCGGGATCGGCGAGATGGGCATTGGCAATACAACTGCCGCCAGCGCCGTCACTGCCGCCTTGACGGACCGGCCGGTCGATGACGTAGTCGGGCGCGGAGCCGGCGCCGATGATGACTGTCTCGCGCGCAAACGCTCGGCAATTGCGCGGGCACTGGCCCTGCATGCTCCGGAATGCCGCTCTCCACTCGGCATTCTGCGCTGTGTCGGTGGACTCGAAATGGCATCTCTGTGTGGCTTTTGCCTGGGCGCCGCCGCGCACCGGATTCCCTTGGTCACGGACGGCTTCATCGCGACGGCCGCGACCGCGCTTGCCGTGAAGGTCTGCCCTGCCTCCAATGACTACTTTTTCGCGGCTCATCAATCCGTGGAACCAGGTCATGGACATCTGCTGGCCATGCTCGGTCTGGAACCCATTTTGAAGCTGGACATGCGGCTCGGCGAAGGCACGGGTGCGGCTCTGGCGATGAAGATCGTTCAGGCGGCAATTGCCGCCTTCACTCAGATGGCTACATTCACATCGGCTGCGGTATCCAATCGATGAAATCGCTGCTTGCCGCCATTTCGTTCTTGACGCGGTTCCCCGCCGGACGCTGGGTGTCTGTTGACGCGAAAGAAGTGGCACGCTCCGCAGGCTGGTTTCCCCTGGTTGGTCTGCTTGTCGGGGCGGTTTGCGGCCTGACCGCCTGGCTATTGCGCGGGCACCTGCCATTTGCCATGGTGGCAATCATTCTTGTCGTACTGGATGCCGTGTTGACGGGCGCCTTGCATTTCGACGGACTCGCGGACGCCGCGGACGGATTCGGAGGCGGCCGCGATCGCGAAGACATCCTGCGGATCATGCGCGATCATGCCATCGGAAGTTACGGCGGTACCGCCCTGATCCTTTTGATCGCCTGGAAGCTCATCGCGTATGGGGCTATTTTGCAATCGGAGCATTGGCTCGCGGCCATCATAATTACTCCGGCGTTGGGCCGGTGGTCGATTCTGCTGCTTACGGCGACGCTGCCGTACGCCCGGCCCACGGCTTCCGTCGTGACGCACGTCGGAAAGAGTTCGCTGATATGGGGCACTCTCATCGTAGGGGGGGCTCTGGCGGCAGCGCGGCTGTGGCGCGTGTGGGCTGCCTGTGCTTTCGTTGTGTTCGTCAGCGCCGCGTTTGGCATTTATTGCCACCGCCGCATCGGTGGAATCACAGGCGATACGCTTGGTGCCAATCTCGAGTTATGTGAAGGCGCGGCCCTGCTGGCCTTTCTTTGGGGCGGTAACCCATGAGCACTCGATGCTGGTTGATCCGGCATGGCGAACCGGCCGAAGAAGCGAGGGGGCGCTGTTACGGTTCCTGGGATATCGGCCTCTCGGAGCAGGGACAGTTGCAGATGGGCTACGCCAGCCGGTATCTCCGGGATGAGCCGATTGCGGCCATCTACGCCAGCCCCCAGCGCCGGGCATGGGATAGCGCACGGCTGCTTGCCGGTGGCCGCACGTGTTCTTGCGAAGCGGCGCCCGATCTGCGCGAAATCGATTTCGGCGATTTCGAAGGCCGGACTTACGACGAGATCGCCACCTGCTACCCGGACCTTTACCGGCAATGGATGGAGACTCCGACGCTCGTGCAATTTCCGAATGGCGAAAGCTTTTCGGCAATGCGGACTCGCGTCGTGGCTGAATTTGCCAGGATTCGCGCCGGCCACGGAGGTCAGACTGTAGCGATCGTCACGCACAGCGGACCAATTCGCATTCTTGTCGCCTGGGCCTTGCAGATGCCAGACCAAGGCCTGTTTCGAATAGCCCAGGACTACGGCGCCCTGAACCTGATGGCGTGGAACGAGAATACGCCCATCGTCCAGTTGCTGAACTATTCCAGAGGAAGGCCCACATGAGAACTCTCCTCCTGACTCTCGTTTCCTGCGGGTGCCTGGCGCAGAGTGCCGAACTGCCGGGAATCGCCGTGGTGGGCGGACCGCATCTGTTGTGGCCGCAGATTATCGCTGAGTATCAACAGCGCCATCCGTCACAGGCCGCGGCGTGGCACATGGATGCTGCTGCGAAAGATACCAATCCGGACCTTGTCTTCGCCTACTATGCGACTCCCGAGGAGTTGCAGAACTCACGACCACTTTCGGCAACGCGCTGGTTGGGTTTTCCAGCGGAATTTGTCCAGGACGCGTGGAAGAAGCCCATCGACGCCGAAGGCAGCGCACAGGCCGCCGCTTACCTGGATCAAGGCGGCATCGAAAACGGCGTCAGGTTGCTGGAATATTTGTTTTCTCTCGTCCATCCCGGCGCGTTGACTGTGCGATCACCGGTCAACGGACCACTGGCGGGAATCTATCATCCCGATAGCGGCGAGATCTTCCTCGATTACCAAAGTTACCGGCGCTGGTGGCAGGAAACCAGGCGAATCGAAAACACCCCGCCGGCCGTCGCCATTCCGTTCTTCAGTACATGGCTGCGCGGTCGCGACTTGGCGGCGGTCGATGCCATTATTCGCCGATTGGAAGCTTCGGGATGCCTGCCAGTCGCTGTGTTCGGATATCCGGTCGAGCAGGAGACGCCGCTGTTGTTGGAGGGGGGACGGTTTCAACCGGAGGTAGTGATCGCTTTGAATGGGTCCTTCTCTTCGGCAAGAGATTCGGAGACCTACCGGGACTGGGGCGTGCCCGTGCTCAACGCCATCGTTACGCGGGAATCCGAAACACAGTGGCGGGCGAACACGAAAGGACTTCCCGCGGACCGGATCGGCGCTCAGTTGGGTTTTCCGGAACGCTCCGGCTTGATCGCGCCAACCCTGGCTGCAACCACGGAAGTTTCCGCTGGAGGGCTAAAGACCACACGGCCCTTGGCCGCGGGCATCGACCGGCTCGTGAATCGCGCGCTTCGACTGCTGGCGTTGCGGACCAAACCGAATAGTGAAAAGCGCGTTGCTCTCATTTATTACAACAACCCGCCAGGCAAGGGAAACATCGGGGCCAGTTACCTGCAGGTATTTCCGAGTCTGCGCAACATCCTGGGCGGCCTTGCGGCAGAGGGATACACGGTTCCGGGTCCGCTGCCGGACGAGACAGAGATACGCCGCCTGATTGAGGCGAATGGCCGCAACCTGGAACTGTGGGCGGAGGGAGAGAAACAGCGTATGGGCGGAGGCGCCGGCGTCGTACTGTGGCCCATCCGGGAATACCGGCGCTACTACGACCAGCTACCAGCCGATTTCCGAAAGATGATGGAAGGGACGTGGGGCCCGCCCGAGCGCTCTCAACTCATGACTTCCGATTGTCCGGAAGGCCGCTGCTTCCTGCTTCCCGTCCGGCAGCAGGGCAATGTCTTGTTGGCGCCCCAGCCGTTGCGCACCACTTTCGAGCAGGCCAGCGATCCGTCGCACGAAACATTGGTGACCCCGCCCCATCAATACGTCGCTTTCTATCTGTGGCTTCAGAAAGAGTGGCGCGCCGATGCGCTCGTGCATCTTGGCCGGCACGGCACTTTGGAGTGGCTCACCGGGAAACAGACCGCATTGGCGCCGGAGGATGCTCCGGAGCTGCTGGTCGGAGATCTGCCCAATTTCAATATCTATGTGATGGATGGCGGAGGTGAAGCCATTCAGGCAAAACGCCGCGGCATGGCGACCCTGATCAGCCATTTGACGCCGATGATCTGGAGGGCCGGCGGCAGAGCCGATCTGGAGAAGCTGCATCAGTCCTTCCACGAACTGGTGGACCGCGGAGATTTGCTGTCACCAGCGCTGGCCGCGGAGTATGAGCGGGTAACCCGCGCGGAAGTAATCCGTCTGGGGCTGGACCGGCAGCTCAACCTGGACATGAGCGGCGATTGGAAGCAGATGGCCTCGGCGCTCCACCGCTTCCTGCACGAGATCGAAGATTCGCCCGTGCCTGCCGGATTGCCGGTCTTTGGGCAGGCGCCTCGGGAGGAACAGGTGCGGCAGGCGGTGGCCGCATACCTGTTCGCCGCGTTTCCGCGTGAGATGCATGACGAGGTGGAAGCCCGAATTCCCATGTGGGCGGATCAGTTGTGTGCGGGCACCGAGATCGACCGGCGCGATCTTCCCTCCGAGGTCAACTCCTTGCTCGTCCGTGCAGAGAAGGATTTGCCCGCCTGGATTCAGGCCGTGCGCGAGAGCGGCCGGGCAGAAATGGGAGGATTGCTTACGGCGCTTCGCGGCGCCTACCTTCCATCGCGTCTGCTCGGCGACCCGCTGCGCAAACCGGAAGCTCTGCCCACGGGAGCCAACCTGCACGCGGTGGATTCGGCGCGTATACCAACCGAGGCGGCCTGGCGGGTCGGCCAAAAGATGGCCGCCGAACTTCTGCAACGTTACCGGGAAGAGCATGGGGCGCTTCCCAAACGCGTCTCCCTGGTGCTCTGGTACGGCGAGACGGAGCGGCAGCAGGGCGCCATGGAGAGCATGGCTCTCGCATTGCTTGGCGTGCGGCCAGTTTGGAATCAACAGGGGATTGTCGATGATTTACAACTCATCGGCCGGGAAGAGTTGGGGCGCGACCGTGTCGATGTCGTGTTCACAGTATCGGGAAACTATCGCGACGGATTTCCGGATAAACTGCAATTGCTCGATCGCGCGATACGGCTCGCCGCGTCCGCGGACGATGGGGTTTTGGCCCGGCGCAATCGGGAACTGGCAGCGCTGTTGGAGGCTGATGGGGCCAATCCTATCGAAGCGGCGCAATCCAGCGCGCTGCGCATCTTCAGCGCCCAGCCCGGCGCATATGGAGCCGGCGTGCAGCATCTGGTGGAGAAGTCTGGAGACGCCGATTCGGCCTCCAATATCGCTGCGCTGTACCTCGCCAACATGGGGTTCGGATACTCGGGCGACCGCTGGGGAGTAGCGAGCGGCGCCGCGTTACGAGCCAACCTGAAATCCATTGACGCGGTCCAGTTTTCACGCTCCTCGAATCTTTACGGATCGCTTGACAATGACGACACGTATCAGTATGTGGGTGGGTTGCGAACCGCCGTCGAGCAACTGGCACGGCGAGCGCCCGACGTGTACCTGCACAATTCGCGCCGGGCCGGGGAAGAACGGATGGTTGCGCTCCGCGAATGGCTGGCCGTGGAATTACAGTCGCGCCAGTTCAATCCCACATGGCTTCAGGAAATGCAGCAATCCGGATACGCCGGGGCGCGCGAGATGAGCAAAGAGATCGAGCATCTCTATGGCTTCCAGAAAACGGCGCCGGATCATCTGGACGCGGCAAACTGGCAGACCGTTATGGACGTGTTCGTAAATGACAAGTACAAGCTGGGTCTGCGGCGGTTCTTCCAATCGCAGAATCCACATGCGCGCCAGACATTAGTTGCCCGTCTTTTGGAGGTGGACCGCCAAAAGATCTACCGGTTTAGCGATGCAGATCGCAAACAGTTGCTCAGCGAGTATGCCTCCAGCGTGACCCGCGATGGAGCGGCGTGTAATGCGCAGGTTTGCGGTAATGCCGTGCTTCGCCGTTACGTCGCCCAGGAGCTACGCAAAACTGGCGCAGCAGCCGAAGCCGCTAACATGGCGGCGTCCTTCCGGCGCTCGTTAGAGAAGGATGCTCCGCAAGACAAGAGCCTCATTCCCAAACCGCCTCCCAGAGTCAACGATTGGCGCGATCTCGGGGTTTCCGTGGTGACTTGGGTAAACCAACTGCCAGCCGTGTGGCACCGGAAAACCTTTCCCTGGTGGTTCTGGGTAAGTATTCTGTTCGCCTACGCGCTGATAGCCGGAACTGCCGCACGGCGGAGCGCCGCGAATCAAGATATGAGAATCACTTGGTAAGTGGTTTTACCGGCTCCCGACAGACACGATCTATTTGTTCGGCGTCTTCGACATCTGCGCGGCGTCTTTTTCATTTTCCGCGCAGACGTGCTCAAACACGTCCGTATCCGGAAGAAGCCGTTCGGTGAAGCGAATCTCGATCGGTTTGGTGAACACCTTCGGATCTTCTATTCTCACGGCCACGTCCAAATGCCCGAAGTCGCGGCGCACAAAGCGCTCTTCCACTTTCATCTGTTCACTGTGTCCATGGCCTCCGGCATCCAGCCAACCGAGGTCGTTGAACCCCTCTGTGTGGACAACCAGCGCGTCCCCTTCCCAGTGACCGACCGAGTATCCCAGCCATGTGCGTCTGGGGTCTTCGGGTAGCTTACGGCCGTCAATGAAGACTTGCCGGAAAATAGTCTCCACTTCGTAAAGAAATAGGATTTCGCCGGGGGCGTTGACGATTTTGAATGGTTCCGGCAAGAGTTCCGCATGCGGTACACCATCGGGAAGGCAGTAGAGCTGAGGATTGCGAGTGCCGGTGCCCTGCCTGTTCTTACGGAAGATTTCTTGGCCGAGGGGAGTCAGGGGCTGTTCGTCGGGTTTATAGTCTGCCGTGATGCTCCCGAAATACTTTGAGTTCGGCGACTCGCCAAGACCGAAAAGCCCGTTCTGCGGCCGATCGCTTTCGACTTGCCAGATGCCCGAGAGGTCAGGCTTATCATTCACCCGCGGCACGGGACCGGTCATATCGATTCTACCGTCTGGCGTGCGCGGCGCGTTCGCCATCGGCACGTTCCACTGTGCGTGGCCAATTGGGGAGCTGGCCGCAATGAACGTAGCCAATGCCGCCACGATCGATTCCGTTGTTCGGATCTTAGCGAAAAGAGATGAACTGTTTGTTTTCTGTCTCACCATAGAATTTGTCTCTACCCTAAAAAAACAAACTTCAACGCCAGTTGCACGATACGCTGGTTCCCTGGCGATAGTCCGCTCGTGCCGCTCACATCACACTGGATTTTACCGAACCTTTGTCAACCGTGCCGCACTTCAGAACTGCAGCCGCAAACCGAGCTGAATAAAGCGCGGGAAATTCCCCTGCGAGAGAACTCTCCCGAAGTTGCTGCTTCCGAAAGACGTATTGGGAGACCGGAAATAGGGTGTATTAAAGGCGTTCAGAGCTTCGGCCCGGAACTGCACTTTGAATCTTTCATAGACCGGAAAGTTCTTAAACACCGAAATGTCCCAGTTGAATTGCCCCGGTCCGCGCTCCGAAACCGTGCGGCTCAAGTTTCCGAAGGTCAATGCCGGAGCTGTTGAGAAGGCGTCTTTGTTGATCCAATTGTCCAGGCGCTGACCGACGCTGCCGTCCGTCTGGGGCGCGATACCGGTGGCATTGGGGCGTTGGCTCACACTGAACAAGTTGGCGCTGTTGTTATTGGAACTTTGCGAGATGACGAGCGGAAAGCCGGAGGATATTACGGTCACTACGTTGATCGACCAGCCCCCGACCGCAAGGTCCGCCATGCGGTTGACACTGCCCAGGAGTTGCTTGTTGCGTCCAAACGGCAACTCATAGGAGCCGGTCATACTGAAACGATGCGTAGCGTCGACGATGGCGAGGCCCCATTCGGACCTCAGGTCATAGACGTTTTGCGGTCCCTTGCTTCCCGCGTTTACGTTACTTCCAGCGCCCCCGGAACTGCGATCGAAATTCTTCGACCAGGTGTAGGCTGTCAGGAAAGTCAACCCGGCGGAGTAGCGCTTTTGGGCTTTCAACACCAGCGAGTCGTATTGAGCCTTGTTTTGGTCCGAACCCGTAAGGTTGATATTTCCAAAAGCGGGAAATGGCCGGAGCAACTGGGATTGAGTTACTTGCGCGCTACCGATGATACCCGGGCCGCCTTGTACGTAATACGGATTGTTCACTCTCTGCGATAAGGCGGTGCTGCCGAGCGAGGCATATTTCGGCTCCAACTGATTGATGTTCAGGTCGGGGGTTCCCAGCATTAGACGGTAACTTCGTGATCCGACATATGCGACGGAAACAGCAACGTTGGACGGCAATTCCCGCTGTACATCGAATGAGAACTGCTGGATGTATGTCGAGCGGGCGTTGCGGTCGAATACCGTGAGATTAATCCCGAGACCGGTGGCATCGCCGTTCGACGTGCCCGCGGGCGCGGTTAGACCATTCGGGAACGGATTGGCAAGTTGGATGAGGGGTGTATTGAACCCGTCGTTGCTGGCTAAGGGCGTGGTTGTCGCGGTCGCACCTTCCGGTGTGTACGGATTATTGATCGCAATGGGAGGCGCCCAGAAGAGACCCCATCCTCCCCGGACAATCGTTTTCGGATTCACCTGATAGCTCAGGCCGAACCGCGGGGACAGCTTGTTGAAAGTGTAGTTCCCGGTCTGATTGGGATAGCCGTTCTGCCCTGCGAATTCCACCGCGCCCCGGACCGGGACCCCAACCTTCGCCCCCAGCGAATTCTGTGCGTTGGGATCGAAGCCTACAATTAGGTTGTCTTTTCGCTCTTTGAGACCGGTTTCATGTTCCCAACGTAAACCAACATTGATCGTCAGTCGGGGATTGAATCGGATGTCATCCTGTACAAATGCGGAGTAATATCCAATGTTCTCGAATAGTTTGGTGCTGCGGAAGGCAGTAGCTACCGCCGGATAGCCGAGCAGGAGGCTGGCAAGGTCCGAACCGCCGCCCGTCGCGGTCGCATTCCTCCGCGTGAACCTGTCATCGAAATCGAATGCTACGGCTCCGCGCGAGCCGTCATAATCGATACCGTCGTTGCTGATGCTCCGCCAATCCGCTCCCAGTTTCAGACTGTGGCGCCCCATGACCTTGGCCAGGCTGGCGACGAAATTCCGGGAGTAAGGCACGAAGAAGCCGTTGTTGCCGCCGCCGCCGGCCGCTCCTCCCATCTGATTGCCGGGGTAGTAATTCTGGAAAGTAACGATGGGAAACTGCGGCCTCGGAATAGAATTTACCAGCGTGGGCCCGAATCCCAGCGACGCCAGATTGAAACCCTGGCTTCTGGTGGTCAAGTCGTTGGGAAACCGGTTGAAGCCGTAGCGCACGGCCACAATAGTCGTAGGGTTCACCATGATGGTGTTGTTGACCTGAGTGGCATTCACATTGCGATCGAGAACCCATTGCTCGGGGCTCGAAGAGGAATAGGGGAACCAGTTTTCGCCCGGTTCGTTACTGTGATAGTGCAGATAAGAGACGTTTACGTTCCACCGGGATGTAATCTGCTGGTCCACCTTGACCGTGCCTTGACCCGCCCTGCTGGGTAATAAACCCGAATACGCTGCGTTGTTCACTCCGAATGGCGCGGTTGTTGTCGGATTACCGAAGGTTGCCGCGATCGCCAGGCCGGCCTTGTCGAGGCGAGCGGCCGGGATGATGTTATTCGGGAAGGGCGTTCGGTTTCCATTGGCGTCGCGGGCTGCCAGAGGGTCGTATTGAATGACAAGGTTGCCATTCCTGTCGAAACTCTTCGAGAAGTCACCGGTGCGCTCGGCCAAGGTGGGAACGGCGGTACTTCCGGAAGCGCCCTGAGTGTCGTGATAGCCTTCCAAGGCCACCCAGAAGAAGGTCCGGTCCTTGCCCTTGTAAAGCTTCGGGATCTGTATGGGGCCGCCAAAGCTGCCGTAATACGTGCGATTCGGCTGTTCGGTGCGCGGAGTGCCCGAGCGGTTCGCGAAGAACGCGTTGGCCTCCCAGTCTGTCTGGCGTATCAGGGCTCCCAGACTGCCGTGATAACTGTTCGTACCGGACCTGAGCAGCACATTGAACATGCCTCCGCCCGTCCGCCCGATTTCGGCATCATAGGTATTTGTCTGGACCTTCATCTCCTGTACGGCCTCGAGTGAGGCAATGATCACGGCGCGATTTCGCATGTCCGTGATCGGAACACCGTCCAAAAGGTAGTTGTTGCCGCGCACTGGCCCGCCCGCGAGAGAGATTTGCGAAGAGCCGGTTTGATCCTGCATGCGCATGTATGCCGGATTGCCAACCTGCTGTATGTTCGGGGCGAGCTTGGACATCATGAAGGGGTTGCGGCCGATATTGGGCAGATCGACCAGCTTCTGGTTATCGATCACCTGCCCTTGCGAAGCGGTGGCGGTCTCGACCAACGGCGTCTCCGCGGCCACTACTACGCTTTCGGCGATATTGCCCACCTGGAGCTCCATATCGATCGTGAGCTGGTTTTGCGTTTCAAGAACGATGCCCTTCCTCTCGACTTTCTTGAAACCCTGAGTCTGCACGGAGACCGTGTAGACGCCCGGAATCACCTGGCTAAAGACGTACTCGCCAAGATTGTCGGTTTGCGTCGTGCGTTCGGCGGAAGTTCCCTGGTTCGTCAGGGTCACCTTTGCGTTTGCCACAACCGCTTCCGAAGGATCGGTGACGATCCCACGAATGCCGCTATAGATGGATTGGGCCCGCAATCCCCCATTTGCGACCGCCAGCGCCGTGACGCCGGCTAGCAAACAGTACAAGAAACCGCGTAGATTTCGGTGTGTTGCGTTCATGTTGTCCCCCGTCACCCTTCTATTGCTGCTGGTGCAATAGGATCGAAACGAACCAATTCTGCTCCCAACGCATGGAGCGTGTCAAGGGAGGGGGGACGCAATTCAGCGGTTACCGGTCCGCTGTGCAGGCAAAGCTCTGCGCGTCGTTGGGATCGCCGGAACCCCGATAATGCGCCGTCTCCGGATACGGGCAGAGTGGACGGGTCAGAGCCTTAGTGGGATCGTTGGCGGCCTTCCCTGTCCCAATGATTTTGGCGGGCGCAG
>PSRJ01000110.1 GCA_003175985.1 Terriglobia bacterium | reverse complement strand
ACCGGCTCGGACCGGTCGAAAAGGATTTTCAGGTTCACCGACGGCGGCATCTGCGCGCGGAATACCGGGATCAGCTTCTTGATCCGGTCGGCGATCTCCACGGTGTTGGTGCCCGGCTGACGCTGTATCGTAAGTCCGATCGAGTGTTCAGTAATCCCGTCTGCGATGCGAAACGCCGCTGTCTTGTTGTTTTGAACGCTGTCGATGACGTCGCCTAGATCTTCCAGGTAAATGGGTGCGCCTCCCCGGTACGCGACGATCACCTGCCGAAATGCGTCGGCATTCATTAACTGCCCATTCACCTGGATTGTGGTCGATTGATCCACTCCGGAAAGAACTCCTGTCGGTAGATTCACGTTGTGTTTGCGCAGCGCCTCCTCTACTTCGTCAAATCCCACGCGGTGCGCGGCCAGCCGGCTCGGGTCCAACTGCGCGCGGATCGCGAACTTCTGCGCCGCCAGAACACTCACCTGGGCCACGCCCCCCACCATCGAGAGCCTCTGCGCGATCAGGATTTCCGCGTATTCGTCCAAGGCGCTCAGGCCTAGCGTCGCCGACGTCAGGGACAACCACAGAATCGGTTGATCCGCGGGGTTCACCTTCTGCACCGTCGGAGGCGCCGGCATCCCTGGAGGCAGCTTACGGGCCGCCGCCGCGATAGCCGCCTGCACGTCCTGTGCGGCCGCATCGATCGAACGATCGAGCACGAACTGAATCGTGATGTTGGTGGACCCGATCCCGCTCGAAGAAGTCATCGAATCGATTCCGGCGATCGTCGCAAACTGCTGTTCCAGCGGCGTCGCGATCGACGACGCCATGGTTTCCGGACTGGCTCCCGGAAGCGCCGCGCTTACCTGCAACGTGGGAAAATCGACATTCGGAAGATCGCTGACCGGGAGCGAGTAATAGGATGCGACCCCAAACAGCACGATCGCTCCCATCACCAGTGTGGTCATGACGGGGCGCTCGATGAAGACACCGGTAATGTTCATATTCCGAACTCGCTCGAAAGATTAGTGTATCTACACCTAATACGGGCGTCAACCATCCGGCGCGGTCTCATTCCGCCGCGATCTTGGTGCCGCACGCGCGCCGCGCGCCGCCCCGCTTGCGAGTCTGCAAGCCCGGCTTATGGCCCCGTGAGTCCGGACAATACCGAAAGATCCGCCAACATCCTGTCCCATCGCTGCTCGCCGAGAACTGCCAAAACCTTTGTTTGAGCGTTTCGCCAGTACGACATCGAGCGTTCGAGCGCGGTCCTCCCCTTCGGCTCCAGTTCCACGGACTTCGTCCGGAGGTCTTTGCCCTGTGCAATCCGGATGAGCCCGCGGCGTTTGAGATGTTCGAGATTGCGCGTCATGGTGGTGCGGTCAGTTCCCATGTACTCGGCCAGTTCGGAAATGGTAGGGCTCTCTTGTCGGGCGATCATCATCATCAGGCTGAATTGAGGGCCGGGAACGGGCGCGCCGCGCATTTCTTGCGCGTATACCTTGGAGACGATTCGCGATGCCTTTCGCAGGTTGTAGCTGATGCACGGACTGGAAGGCGTTGCGGTGCTCATTGAGGATGAGTCTGATTTCAGTTTACAAGAGTTGTATCCTGCTCCGGACCGGGTCGTGCGGCATCACACCGCTGCAGCAGCGGAGGAACGATGGAGACTCAGCTAATTGGCGGCCTGTTAAATGCGCCGGCGACCTCGACGACTTTGGCTCTTTGGAACAGCCTCTGCCTAAATATCTTGGAGCGTCCAAAAACAAAGGGCGAAACGGCCATCGACACGGAGGCAGCCTTCCTCCAAAGCACATCTGAAGTGAGGGCCCTTCCCTCCTCCGGCATTACTCGGCTTCGACAGTACCGTGACCCTCTCCGACTTCCGAGTTGGCCACCGCCCTGACGGCGGCGTTAGAGGCGCGACCTCCGCCAATCTCGGATCTCCCCCAATTACACAGATCACCTTCCTTGCATGCCGTGCCCACTACCCCGGTGGACCGAACAGGTGCTTGTCGGTTTCTTCCCTGTTCGCGCGGCCTTCCCCGGTTAACAGGCGGGTCGGCATCCACGACTTCACTTTCGAGGCCTGCTCAGGCTTCACTCGCGTTACGGCCTGCAAGGTCGCAGCCCGCCCAACGGCGGACTGTTGTCCCGAGGCTCCAGCCCAACCAGTTACCCGGCCAAGCTGCTCGGTAGCTACCATGTCCCACCGACAACTACATGGGTGGATCCTCCTTCCGTTGACGATCTGCGTCGTTGGGGCGCACTGTTAACCAATTTTGGCCAGTGCGTGAGGCAAATGCCGCATTTGATTTGGTGCGTTCCCGTCTGCAGCAACAAATCGGCGAATCTTCGCAAGAAGCTCGATTACGCCGGTATTCGGCAGCCATGTTTTCCACAGCCATTGCGCTCCGAAGGCTGGTTCGCGTAAACTAAGGGCGATTCCGAGGCGTGGTGCTCGAAGTCACTCCCGCGGAATCCCCAGCCATCCGTTACGAACCTTGTGCCGTTCCGTTTATGAGTGAGCATTTTCGTTATGAGAGCCTATTCCCTTCTGTTAGTACTGTCCGTTCTAGGCGCCGCTCAGACCGGCACGGCGGTAAAGTACCACGCCACCATCAATGATGTGAAGTATGTCTACGGAATGGCGGCGCCGGTCGCGCACCTAAAATCCGGGGAAATCATCGAGACCAATACCCTGGATGCCTTCGGCAACGCTTTAAAGAAGCCGGGCGATCGTCTGAGCATGGTGAAAGGGGATAACCCGCTTACAGGGCCGTTTTATGTCGATGGTGCGCAGCCTGGGGATACTCTCGCCGTTCGAATCCTGGATCTTCAGGTAGACGGGAATCAGGGCGTGGGGAGTCTGGCGCCTGGTTTTGGCGCTTTAAACCAAACTACCTATACGGCAATGCTGCACACTGCGTTGCCGGAGAGGATCTGGTTTTACCCAATCGATAAAGCCACGAACACGGCGACGTTCCGGGCGCTCGACTCCAAGTTCTCAGTGAAGATTCCTCTGCATCCGTTCCTCGGTTGTATCGGTGTGGCGCCCGCCGGCGGGGAAGCGCGGAGTTCGCTCGTGCCGGCTGAGTTCGGTGGCAACATGGACGCCCCGGAAGCGGCTGCCGGAAATGTACTGTACCTTCCTGTGAACGTGCCCGGAGCACTCCTGTATATGGGAGATGGTCACGCGGCGATGGGCGATGGGGAAATAGCCGGCAGCGCGATTGAGGTCCCACTGACCGAACGCGTTCAAGTGAACGTGATCAAAGGGAAGAAGATCAACTGGCCACGCTTCGAGAACGATGGGGCGATTATGGCGGTGGGTGCTTACCGTCCTTTGGATGACGCTTTGCGAATCGCTTTTACTGAACTGGTGGAGTGGATTCACAAAGACTACGGCCTGTCCACTCTGGACGCCTACGAGTTGTTATCGAAGGTGGCCCGGGTTCACCTGGACGAGATGGTGGATCCCAATTATGTGGTGGTCGCGTCAATTGAAAAGAAGTTTCTCCCACCGAAAAAGAGCGGAGGCGGCCATGGCCTCTGAAGGGCTTACGCGCCGCGTGTGGCTTGCGGGAGCAGGCACGCTTGCTACGAGAGTGGCCCGCTCCGCTCAGCCGGCAGATCCGCTTGCGTGGACATTGAGCGAAGCTGCGGCCGAACTGACAAAAGGGACGATCTCCTCAGAGGAATTGACGAAACTATGTCTGGCGAGGATCGCTAAACTGGATCGAAGTCTCAACGCCTTCATTACGGTAGACGGCGATTCGGCGGTGGCGCAGGCGCGAGAATGCGACCGCCTGCGGCGGGCTGGACGCGTTTCCAGCCGGTTGCACGGTGTGCCGATCGGGCTCAAAGACAATATCGACACCGCCGGGGTGAAAACGACTGCGGCAGCTCGGGTATTCGAGAACCGGGTGCCTGCTGAGGACGCGGAAGTTACGCGGCGGCTGAAGGCGGCCCAGGTAGTTCTCCTCGGCAAGCTCAATTTGGATGAAATGGCATTCGCAGGCACGGGCACTACCGGCTGCTTCGGTCCGGCTCACAATCCGTGGAATTTGGACAGAATCACTGGCGGATCTTCAGCGGGATCCGCGGCCGCCGTCGCGGCGGGGCTGTGCTTCGGTTCGGTAGGGAGTGATGATGGCGGCTCTGTGCGCATACCGGGCGCCCATTGCGGCGTGGTTGGTCTTAAGACTTCGTATGGCCGGGTGAGCACGCGGGGCGTAGTTCCTTCCGCGTACTCGATGGATACCATTGGTCCCATCGCGCGAACAGCCGAGGATGCCGCCGCACTGCTGCAGGTGCTGGCCGGAAACGATCCCCTGGACGCCATCACGTCGCACGAACCGGTGGCCGATTATTCACAGGCCTTCCAGTTACCGGTCGCATCCTTGCGTGTAGGTGTGCCGCGCCAATATTTCTTTGACCAGCTCCATCCGGATGTTGCGTTGGCGGTGGAGGAGGCTATCCGGCATGTGCGCCGGAAGGTTCGGGAGGTTCGCGAAGTGACTCTGCCCCGGCTTCAGGTGGCGGAAAACGGCGACTACGATGTGGAGCTATATCACTACCAGAAGCCCTTTTTCGATAAATCCCCGGAACTGTATCATCTCTGGTCGCAGCGGCACTTGAACAACATGAAAAAAGTAGAGACTCTGGCCTACATTGAAACGCTGAAGCGGGTTCGCGAGTGCCGCCGTGACATCCAACGCGTGTTCAAATCGGTGGACCTGTTGGTTCTTCCCACGATGCGAGAACCAGCCCCGCTGATTTCGGAAACGGAGAATGAGACTCACCGCCGGCCTCCGAGCAACACCTCGGCCTTTAACCACTTCGGCACGCCCGCACTAACGCTACCGTGCGGATTCTCAAAAGAAGGGCTGCCGATCGGGTTGCAAATTGTTGGTGCGCCCTATCGCGAATCGGCCGTTCTCCAATTGGCTTATGCTTACCAGGAATCGACCGATTGGCATCGGCGAACGCCTCTGGTGGTGCCATGAGACGGCGTGACTTCCTGGTCGCCGCGGCTGCGGGACTGACTGCCTGCGCCACTCGCAACAGAACTGCCTCGGTTCCACAAATGCCGTTCGGCGGATTCCCGCCTATTATGCCCGTCCGCGCCGAGGTGGACCGCATTTTCCGGGTCACAGTTTGCTTGCGGCCGTTTCGTGCTGCGGGTCCACGCCTCGATGTTGAGCGGGTCGGCGATAAGACTGTCATCCACAACTACGGTCACGGCGGAAGTGGCTGGTCGCTCTCCTGGGGATCGAGCAGCATTGCGGTCGAGAAGGCGATGGGGATCGGCGAGCGGAATGTGGCCGTGATCGGCTGCGGCGCCCTTGGCCTGACCTCCGCGACTCTTCTGCAGCAGGCCGGCGCTCAAGTGACAATTTACGCCAAGGAGCGCCCGCCGGACGTTCGATCGTCGCGTGCCACCGGTTCATGGACCCCGGACTCGCGGATCGCGCTGACTAACTCGGTATCGTCCGGCTTCCCCGCGTTGTGGGAGAAAATGGCTCGTAAGTCATTCCACACATATGAGAGCTACCTCGGGCTCGCGGGAAACCCGGTGGAATGGACGGACCGCTACACGCTTTCGGACGAGGGTCCCGGTGGCGTACGCACGAACCGTTCGCAAGGTGATGTCCTGGACTTCGCGCGTTATCAGGATCGCATTGCCGATCTGACGCCCCGCTCCAAAGAACTGCCTCCTGGCGCCCACCCTTTCCCCACCCGCTACGCCACTTGGAATACCAGCCTGATGTTCAACATTGCCAGCTATTCCCGGCAATTGATGAATGACTTCCTGATCGAGGGCGGCAAAATAGAGACTACTGAGTTTCACTCACCCTCCGAGTTGAGCCGGCTCACCCAAAAAGTAGTGATCAACGCCACAGGTTACGGATCCAGGGCGCTGTGGAGTGACGAATCGATTGTCCCCGTGCGCGGGCAGATCGCCTGGCTCATCCCGCAACCCGAAGTCAACTATGGAGTAATCTATAAGAACATCAACATCCTCGGCCGGCGGGACGGCATCGTTGTGCAATACTTCGGCGGCGGTGACATGTACGGATATAACGACGCCGACGAAAACCCGGACCGTCAGGCTGCCGAAGAGTCCGTTCGTGTGGTAGCTGAGTTATATCATAGGATGAGTGAGAAGGCTTCAAGGTCACTCCCGGCAAGCCACGCCGGACCGGAGCGCCGGTAGGAGCAATCTTTGGAACGGAGGGCGCTGTTGCCAATTATGCTAGCGGAGGTAACACAACTATATCAGCGACATCGCCAAGTGGCGTGGGAGTGTCAGTTACAACGAGTAGCGGTGGAGTCACTGGGATCCCGACGGATCTGAATGTTCTCGCTGCTACAGTAGTACAAGTAGTGACATCCCACTTGCCTCAGAACGGATTCTTGCCTGCGTCGCTTTCACCTACAACTGAATCGGCTCCGGTATGGCAGCTCCGTCCGCCCGCGGATCGGAAGCGGCGTAGTGAACCCCCGTCTTCGAATCGAACAGGACGGCCTGCCCCCGGCCCATTTCCTGTGTGAACTCCGCCCGGACGGTCAATTCGTGTCCCATTGCGGATAATCGCTTGATCGTCTCTCCGGGAAACCGCGACTCGATGAAAGCGTCGCAGCCGGTGGCCGTGTTCCGAGTAAACCGGGGCGCCTCCAGCGCCTGCTGGAGGTTCATCCCGAAATCCACTATGTTGGAGACAAACTGCGCGTGTGCAAGCGGCTGGTTCGG
>PSRJ01000175.1 GCA_003175985.1 Terriglobia bacterium | reverse complement strand
GATCGGCGCCGCCAGGCTGATGACAGCCCAGTTATTCGGCGTCAAGACAGGGGATCCCGCTATGCTGGTGCTCGCCACATTGATGCTGGGCTTGGCAGCGCTCGCGGCATCGGTGATCCCTGCCTGGCGCGCGGCGGGGGTAGAGCCGATAGTGGCGCTACGGACCGAGTGATGCGCCCATGGAAATGCCCGGCATGTCAGCGTCTCCGCTCCGCCCGAGTGCCAACCCGATCCAAGCCAGGCTGAGGCTCAACAGACCAAGGCAGATCAGCCCAACCGCACGGCCAGAAACACCTGGCGCAAGGTGAAGACCATTCGCGGCGACAGCGATTATTACGCTCAACACGTATAGGGATGGGTTCCACTTCGACACCACACCGAGACGGGTAGCCGCGATGGAGAGCGCCACGCATCCAAACAGGAACGCCGCGATCATCGGCAGCAAATATAATAAGTCGGCGCTCTGCATGCGTTGCATTACCGGCAACATGGCCGCTTGATCGATGCCGGGCCGCACCATCTCGTAGGCCAGTTGGTGATAGATTGCATCTGCCGCATCGCCGCAAGCCCCCACGGCGAGCAGAGTTACCGCCGCCCTTCCCCACAAGTACTTGGAGGCCCCAAGCCGAAGCGCCAACCCCGGAATTGCCATCCCCAAAAGCGCAGCCGACAGCAGTTGCAAAACCGACGATAACAGGACCCGCTGAGGCTGGGCGCCCACCAACGACAAGATCCGGGACGCGTCGGTAACGCCCACGCCCGGCATCAATGCCCAGCTCGTCCAAAAGCAGACCGCAGCGCCGAACAGCGTCCAACCAATGAACCGATTTCTGCCTTGCATCGTAATCCTCCGAAGCTTCAGTGTGCTGCCGTATGCCTCACGCAGCCAGGGCGAGCATCTGGTGAGCGCTGCCGGTGTCACCGCAGCAATCAGCCGCGTTCTGGCAATGGATGCACAGCGCAGCCCAGGGTACAGCAGCCAGCCTTGCTGGACTGACAGCTTCCTCGCAATCCGCACAGACACCGTAGGTGCCATCCTCGATGCGTTCCAGGGCTCCGCGGGCCTCACGCAGCTTAGCAGACTCGGCCTCCAGGTTCCGCACCGCGAATTCGCGTTCCACGGCCCGTACCTGCCGGTCCAGGGGATCAGCCGTTCCTTCGATTGTGATCGAGTCGCGGCGGCGGGTTGAGTAGTCCAGTTCGAGGATCCTGGCTTCCAGGATCTTGCGGAATTTGTTGAGTTCGCTTTGTGTCATCTGAGTGCCTCCTGGAAACGAGAATAAGGGCAACCGCGATTTGAAGTAGTGATCGAACAGTGATCGTTCGGTGACGTTGACGGCGACCGGTCAGCCGCCAAAACGGATCACAGCACCGGCTGGCCTATTTAATTGGCGGCGATCGGGAACTAAGCGTTCAATTCGCAAAACGCCGCGCTGGATCCGTCGGATGCCGCTTACCCGTTCTTGGACTTCCGCCGATCACCACACGGTCACCGTTTGGGCACCGCATCCTCACGACTCCAAACCCCGTCTGCCCGTATTCTGAAGCTGTCAAACGAGTTGGTTATGAAAAACGGATTCAAATTCGGCAGCCACGACGCGCCGATCGATCTGGAGGGATGCCTGGTCCAAGTGGAAGCCAGCAAGGCGTGGTTTACCCGCAGGGTCTTGCCCCTGTCGATTGAACAACTTCGATGGCGGCCCGACCCGCGGCACTGGTCCATCGCCGAATGCCTGGACCATCTGAATATTACGCTGCGCCTCTGGCTTCCGAAAGTCAATTTGGCAGCGGCTATCGGCAGACGCCAGGGCCGCACGTTTCGCGGCTGGCTGGGGTATGAACGCTCCGAGATCGATGCCCTGAAGCAGATAGAGCCGCCCGTCACTGCACGGGCCTCGGCTCCTCAGGATCTGGTTCCAGCACCAGCCGTCGACCCGGATCAGCTTGTGGATCATTTTTATGAAGCACGCGAGCGGTATGCAGAAGCCGTCCGCCAGTCTCTCGGTCTCGATCTGCCGCGGATTCTTGTCGTCGAGCCAATAGCTCCGTTGATCCGCAGTCTGGGGGGCACGCTTGCCTTCCTCGCCGCCCACGACCGCCGGCATATGTGGCAATCCGAGCGGGTCCGGAATGCGCGGCGGTTCCCGAGGGCCGTCTTGGCCGGCGAGAGGGACGACAAGGGATTCTGACCGCAGCCGCGGTTTTCGCGGCTGCGATTCCGAATAAGCAATCAAGGAACGAAAACCACACCTTAAGGAGATAAAAGCATGAGAATATCGACTATCGCAACCATGGCCGCGGCCCTCACCGCCGTGGCTGGAACCGCACCGGCGCAGGACACGCCTGCCTTCGAGCCGACGCCTATCGTCGCCCGCGGCGTACTCCAAAGCTTGGAATTCACTCCGATGACGAGCAGCGAACGTCTTCGGCATTATCTGACCGGAACTTTCGGGCCGGGCTCGTTCGCTACCGCCGTGGCGCACGCAGGCTTGGATCAACTGAGGGAGAGCCCCACCGAATGGGGGCAGGACGGTGGGGCTTTCGCCCAGCGGCTCGGTAACGCGTATGCGAAACATGCCATCCGCGGGACGCTGGAGTACGGAGCGTCGAGTGCCCTGCATCAGGACGACCGCTACTTCGCATCGGGTGAGACGGGCTTCTGGCGCCGTACCAAATATGCTATCGCCAGCGTCTTCCTGGCCCGGCGGGACGATGGCCAGCGTACCTTCGCCACGGCGCGCATCGGCAGCGCCGCCGGCACGGCGTTTATTTCGCGAGCCTGGCAGCCGGCCAGCACATCCGGAGCCGGCAATGCCGCCAGCAGCTTCGGATTCACCATAGCCTCGGACCTGGGCACGAATGTGATCCGGGAATTCTGGCCCGACTTGAAGCGCCGCTTTCACAGGAACTAGACCATGATCCGCCTGCTTGTACTGAGTCTCGTTGGATTGAGTCTGTATTGCCCGGCGGCGCTTGCGCAGTCTGCGCCGCCGGGAAAGCTGGTCCTTTGGCACACGCCACCCTCCATGACTGGCTCTGACTGGGTGTGGGGGCCGGGCGGAGAGCAGCGCGCGCCCGCTCCGCCATTCTCCTTCGTGAAGGAGAACCTGGGCGGGACCAATCCCAAGGTGGACGTTCGCGACGCACACGGCGCCCGGTGGACCGTAAAATTCGGCAGCGAAGTTCACACCGAGGTCTTTGCGGCGCGCCTGCTCTATGCCGTGGGATATGCCGCCGAGCCCGTCTACTACGTCGGCGAAGGCAGTATCTCGGGCGTAACCGGACTCCGGAGGGCCAAGCCGTTCATTGCCAAGGATGGCCGGTTTCGCAATGCCCGTTTCAAATTGCGTGATGACAGCCTTCAGTACGCCGACGAATACAAATGGTCGTGGGTAGACAACCCGTTTGTCGGCTCCCACGAGTTCAATGGGCTTCGCATCCTGATGATGCTGCTTTCCAACTGGGACGCCAAGGATGGACGGGACGAGGCCGGGAGTAACACGGCAGTCTTTCGGCAGCATGTTGCTCGGTCTCCAATCTACCTGTATGCCGTGACTGATTGGGGCGCGTCGTTGGGCAGTTGGGGAGGTTTCTTTAAGCGCGACCGCTGGAATGCGGCTGCCTACGAACTTCAGACACGCCAATTCGTCCAGGGCGTCAAGAACGGAAACATCGTCTGGGGTTACTCGGGGAAACATGACGGGGATATCACCGCGGGAATCACACTCGAGGATGCCCGTTGGTTGCTGGCCTATCTCTCCGGCATCACAACCGGGGAGTTGCGCGCGGGATTGATCGCGAGCGGCGCGACTCCCGCATACGCCGACAAGTTTAGCCGCGCGATACAAAACCGCATCGGGCAGTTGCAACAGATTGCCACGGCAAATCAATGAAGGGGGAGCATTATGTGGGCAGTGAATGTGTTGTTCGGGATCGTTGTACTCGCGATGTTGTTGTCCATGTTGTCGTATCCGCCTCCGCGGGCGCGAAAGTAGGTTGCCATGAATATTCAACGAGCGTCTTCCGATGCCTTCGAGTGTCCGAAGTTAACCGCTTATCAGTTGCCGGCCAGGATCCTGGATCGGGCCGCCAATGGCGTGGGCTGGATCGGTCTGATCGGCGCCGTCACGTCGGTCGCTCTGACGATCATCCAGCATGTGCTCCAACCGGAGTTTGCGGCGGCATGGACTCATCCGGTTTTGCGCCTCGCCTCGCTGTGCGTGTTGTTCCTGTCAGTCGGCTTCGTCGCCTTGCAACGCTCGGGGCGCCTCAGTAAGCCGCAGTTGCTTGACCTGGGAATGATCTTCCAGGTGATCATCGCCTTTGCCGCCGCGCTTTTTGAAGGCGCCGCCTATAAGGACCCCAATGCGGTGGTTGTCGGGATTTCCGGCATCGCGGTCTGGATGATGCTGTGCGGCCGTCTGCTGCCAAATGCGCCGCTGAAGTCGGCGCTTACAGCCGCAACGTGCGCCCTCATGTGGCCCCTCGGTTACTGGGCTGACCTGAAAATCTTCGGTTACGAGGCAATGCCGCTTTCCCGGATGCTCGTTTGGGTGCTGCCTTTAGGAATCATCGGGATCTGGATGTACGTGCTCAACCACCGTACGCTGGCGTTTTACGCTCAGCAGCAGTGCGCGGAAGACGTGGGGAGCTACGCGCTGCACATGCTGATCGGCAAGGGGGGAATGGGCGAGGTGTGGCGGGCAAAGCACAAGACCCTGGCGCGTGACGCGGCTATCAAGTTGATCCGTCCGGAAGTATTACGATCCAGCTCGGGGCAGCAGGAACTCGTTTTGAGAAAACGCTTCGAACGCGAGGCGCAAGTCACTGCAAAGCTCCGTTCGCCGCATACGGTGGCGTTATACGACTTCGGCGAAGCAAAGTGCGGCGCGTTTTATTACGTGATGGAGTTGATCGACGGCATCGACTTGCAGAGCCTGGTGGACCGTTTCGGGTTGATGGAGCCCGCGCGCGTGGTTCATATTCTCCTGCAGGTCTCGCAATCCCTGGAAGAGGCGCACCGTTTGGGGCTGGTCCACCGCGATATCAAGCCTCGCAACATCCTGCTTGGCCGCCTGGGCCTGGAATTCGATTTCACGAAAGTGCTCGACTTCGGGCTTGTCAGAACCATTCATCAGGAAGATACGCATCACACGATCACCACCATGGATGAAGGCGCCACGGGGACGCCGGCGTATCTCTCGCCGGAAGTCGCCCTGGGCAAAGCGAACGTTGATGGCCGGGCCGATCTCTACAGTCTCGGCTGTACGGCGTATTTTCTCCTCACGGGTTGCACGGTGTTCGAGGCAACCTCGCCCACGGCGTACGCGATTGCGCACATACAGACACCTCCCCCGCCGATGTCGGAGCGCTCCGAGTTGCCGATACCCGCGGCGCTCGAGGCAATCGTTATGCAGATGATTGAGAAGGATCCTGCGAATCGAATCCAAAGCGCCCGGGAACTGGCGCGCCGCTTGCGAGCGTTAAAGGACATTGGCGAATGGTCCCCCGAGCAGGCGGAAGAGTGGTGGGAAACCAATCTACCGCAGTTGGCAGTAGCCGCGAGAACCCCAGAAGTAGAAACAGAATTCATGTTCAGCGCGCAAGTAGCTCATGCATGAGCCGGGCAAGACATCATGCCAGATCGAAACGAATCTCTACAGACACGAAGCATGTTCCTCCTGGGCAGCGGCCTCATGCTGGCCCATCAGGTTGCGGGGAAGGCCGTACGGGACGGCCTGTTTCTCTCCCAGTTCTCCCCACGCGATCTGCCGAAAATCGTGATGCTTGCGGCGCTCGTCGCCGTACTGCTGGGAATGGCATTCACGCGGCTGCTCTCGCGATACGGCCCTCTGCGTTTGGTTCCGGGCGCGCTGGCACTGGGGTCGCTCCTGCACCTCGTGGAATTCGCGCTGCTTCGGACGTTTCAAGGAGGCGCGCGAGGCGTAGTAATCACCCTGGTCTATCTGCACCTGGTGGGCTTCGGATCCTTCCTGCTCAGTGGCTTCTGGAGCGCCGCCGGAGAGGTTTTCGACCCGCGTACCGCGAAGCGTCAGTTTGGGAGAATCGCCGGCGCGGGGACGATTGGCGGCGTCTGCGGCGGTCTGCTGGCTGAGCGCAGCGCCGCCCTCTTCGGAGCAGACGCGCTGCTGGTGCTCCTCGCGTGTTTGCACCTGGCTGCCTGGTTCGTCTTACGGCCCATCGGGACGGCGCACGCCGGCCCCTCGCAGCCGCCGCCCGATACGACCGATCAATGGGAGGCCGCGCGCAGCGCCTTCCAACGGGCGCCGTTTCTCGTGAACCTCGCAGTGTTGGTCCTGCTCGGCACGGTCAGCGCGACCCTGCTGGACTACCTTTTCAAGAGCAGCGCCGCGGTGGCTTACGGCCAGGGCCCGCAGTTGACGCGCTATTTCGCATTCTTCTACACCGCCGGACAGATCCTGACTTTCGTAGTGCAGAGCTTCCTCACACCGTTCACTCTGCGCCGGTTTGGACTTGGCCGTACCTTGCAATGTTATTCCACGGCAGTGGCGGTCGGCGCGGGCGCGTCGCTGTTGTTAGCGTCTGTTGTGATGGCGCCGGTTGCTCGCGCGCTGGAGTTGGTCCTTCGGGGATCGTTTCTGCGTTCCAGCTACGAATTGTTCTTCGCCCCGGTACCTCCTCGCGACAAGCGCGCAACCAAGACACTCATCGACGTCAGTTGCGACCGGCTGGGCGATTTAGTGGGCGCCGCCATTCTGCAGGTGTTGCTGCTCCTGGGGCCGCTCCATTCGTCCGAGCTGGTTTTACTGGTCACGGTGGCCCTGGCCGGGTTGAGCTTTTGGATGACGCAGCGAATGGATGCTGCCTACTCTCGCGCGCTCGAGAACGGTTTGCTGAACCGCGCCCGGATTCTGAACGAAGCCGACGTTCAGGATTCCATAACGCTGGCTGCCCTGCTGCATGTCACCGTGTCATTGCCACACAACACCGGCCGGCTCGAAGCGATGTCTGAAACGGGCGGGCACGATCCCGTCATATCCCGCCTGACCGATTTACGGTCCGGGAATGCCCGCCGGGTGCAGTCCGCGCTCTCGCCGTATCAATCGTACGACGCGGCGGTTGTGCCCTTCGCGATCCGGTTGTTGGCATGGAGTGAGTCATTTGAATTCTCCAGAGCGTTTCTCCTTCGCCATGCGTACCGTTGTGTAGGTCAACTCGTGGACGCACTAATCGATTCCGAACGGGATTTTGCCGTGCGCCGCAAGATCCCCCAAATCCTCGCGTATACCAGTTCGCAGCGAGCAGTGGACGGGCTCATTAGTGCGCTGCTCGAGCCGCGATTCGAGATCCGGTTCAATGCCGGCCGCGCGCTCGAGTTCCTTCACCGCATGAGCGAGGGGCTGCAATTTGACCGCGTGGCGCTGATGGCAGCGGTGGAACGGGAATTGGCCAGTCCGCCGCCCCTGTGGCGGAACCGAAAACTTTTGGATGACAGTGGCGGATGCGGTGACCCTGTAGATCCGGACCAGGAACTGCCCGCCCAGGCCGGCAAATCGCTGGAACATGTTTTCAACCTGCTCGCTGTTTTCCTTCCGGCCGATGCCTTGAAGGTTGCGTTCCGGGCGCTGCACCGTCAGGATCGGATGCTGCTCGGCCTGGCCCTCGAATTTCTGGAGAGTCACCTCTCCGCCGAGCTCGTTTCTCAATTGCGGCGCCGAGTCGAGCCAATAAACGCTGGTGCGGCGCCGGATTCCGCGGCAGAAATAACGGAAGAGTCGAAATCTCCCCGGCAGATTGTGCTGAGCGCACCTGGAGAACCCGCATGAGAACACCGATTTTCAAAGAAACGCCCTCTGATTCTGAGATGCATCGGACCTGCCCTTCCCGCGGCTGGCAGCGATTTCTCCGCTACCTTGCCGACGTGCATCCCGGCGAGGTTCGAAACGCGCTTCTTCTGACCGCCACCGTCTTCCTGCTTCTCTTCGCGTATTACCTCTTGAAGACCGTGCGCGAAGCCCTCATCCTGTCCGAAGGCGGCGCGTACATCAAAGCCTATTCCAGCGCCGGGCAGGCGTTTCTGCTCATGGTCCTTGTGCCGGTCTATGGTTTGGTCGCCAGCAAGGTTGTCCGGATCAAACTGCTCGGCGGCTTGCTGCTGTTCTTCTTCGCCAACCTCGTGCTCTTCTCCGCTCTTGGCGCGAGCGGAGCGCGAGAAGGAGTGGTGTTCTACATCTGGGTCGGTATCTTCAACGTGTTCATTGTCAGCCAGGTTTGGGCCTTCGCCAACGACATTTACACCGAAGGCCAAGGCAAGCGGCTGTTTCCCATCATCGGTCTCGGCAGCAGTCTTGGTGCCTGGCTGGGCGCGCGGGGGGCCGAGCGAATGGTCGCCGTTCTCCACGCCAGTCCTTATCAGCTCCAGTTACTCGCCGCATCGATTTTGCTGATTTGTGGCGGCCTCCTGGTGACCGTGAACCGCGGGGCACGGCGTAGCCCCAACCCGGAAATGGCCGCGCGCGCCGCACAGACGCTCGCTCCCGGAGATGGATTCGCCATGATTTTCAAGGACCGCTATCTCATGTGGATCGCGGTTCTCATCGTCTTGCTCAACATGGTCAACTCGACCGGCGAGTTCCTCCTCGGTGACCTCGTTTCCAGCCAGGCCCGCGCCCTGCACCCCGGAAACCTGGCGGCGCAGAAGCAGTTCATCGGCTCCTTCTATGGCAGCTTCTTCGCGGACGTCAACCTCTTAGGTCTGCTGCTGCAGGTTTTCGCGGTATCGCGGATCGTGCCGCGGTACGGCGTTCGAGCAGCGCTCTACATACTTCCGGTCATCTCCCTGGCCTGCTACTCGGCCGTCGGATTGGCGCCGCTGCTGGGCCTCATTCGCTGGGGCAAGACGCTTGAAAACGCGACCGACTACTCGATCCAAAATACGCTCCGGCAGGCCTTGTTCCTACCTACGTCGCGCGAGGCCAAGTACAAAGCCAAGGCCGCGATCGACACTTTCTTTATGCGCCTCGGGGATGTTCTGCACGCGGGCCTCGTACGATTGGGTTCGCAGTTACATCTGGCGTTTGCCGGTTACGCGTGGATCAACGTCGGACTTACAGTGGGGTGGCTCTATGCCGTATCCCGCTTGGCACGGCAACATCACGGGATGACGGCGCAAGAAGAGAACGAACGCCCAGAGTCACAGAAGAGTCACTCCTTCCTCACCTGCGGGTCACGATTTGAACGCCCTGCCCGATCTATTCTGAGCGTGTCGGAGTAAAACTCGATCGATATGGCTCATTCTCAGGAGAGAACAATGGCGAACACGGAAGGCAAGTCTTATGACCTGGTGGTCATAGGGGCCGGTCCGGCAGGAATTGTCGGCGCCGTGACCGCCGCCGCCTTGAGGCGCTCGGTTGCGGTCGTCGACAGCCATGCGGAACTCGGGGGCGCCGGCGTCAATACCGGTACGGTTCCAAGCAAGACACTGCGGGAAACGGCACTGACGCTTTCCGGAATGCGCTCGCGCAAGCTGTATGGCGTAGACCTTTCGCTGCGGCGCGAAGCGACTGTCTCCGACTTCCTGCACCACGAGCGGAATGTGAAGGCCGGGCTGAATGCGATGCTCTCCGGCCGTCTGCAGGCCTCGCGTGCCGACGTCTATCGCGGTAGCGGCTCCTTCGCGGATGCGCATACGGTCCTGGTGCAGCGGGCGGGCACCGGCGAAGAGATCCGCTTGCGTGCCGAATGTGTACTGATTGCGACGGGGTCGTCGCCAATTCGTCCGCCATTGTTCCCATTTGGCAGTCGCGGCGTATATGATTCGGACAGCATCCTGGAACTGGACAGGCTCCCGAGAAGTTTGGCGGTGATCGGCGGTGGTGTAATCGGGAGCGAGTACGCCTGCACGTTTGCCGCATTGGGAACACAGGTCCACCTGATCGATAGCCGCGACGTATTATTGCCCTTTCTTGACCGCGAAGTGTCCCAAGCGCTTGCGGCAGGCATGGAGAGAATCGGCGTTCAGTTCCATTGGAACGAGCGGGCGACCGCCTGCTGTGCGGCTGAGCCGGACGGAGTTGCCCTGACATTGTCGTCGGGTATCTCGCTTACCACTGAGGCAGTGCTCGTGGCGGCTGGAAGGAAAAGCAATACCGGGAATCTTTCCCTTTCCCTGGCAGGCGTGACCGCGAATGAACGCGGCCTTATCCATGTGGATGAGCATTACCGGACGGTGACACCGCATATCTACGCCGCGGGAGACGTGATCGGCTTTCCCGCTTTGGCGTCCACCAGCATGCAGCAGGCGCGGGTCGCGCTGCTGCATGCGTTCGGTCAAGCCACCGATTCCGACGCATTCCGTCCCCTTCCGGCCGGGGTGTACACAATCCCCGAGGTCAGTATGATAGGCGAAACTGAGGAGTCTCTCCAGCAAAAGCGCGAGGAATACATCGTGGGCCGCGGCCCCTACCAGGCGAATGCGCGCGGGCGCATCATCGGCGACGCGGATGGATTCTTAAAACTACTGTTCCGGCGCCGCGACATGAAGCTGCTCGGCGTACATGCCATTGGGGAACAAGCTACCGAGCTGGTGCACATCGGTATGATGGCCCTGCTCGCCGGAGGCACCGCCGAACTGTTTGCGGAGGCGTGCTTCAACATGCCCACGCTCGGAGAACTGTATCGGTTCGCAGCCCTGGATGCGATTTCCCGCGCCTCCACCGGCCGATCGCTGATTGAGGAGCCGGCGTCGCTAGACCTGCCACATCAGGCACAGTACCCCATTAAGTCTGCCGCTGCCGAAACCGGAAAGGAACACGTCTCAGCATGAGCGGTGAGAACTTTATCCAACTCGCGCAACTGGGCACCATTCTGCTCGGGTTTCTCGGGGTTGCCGTGACGCTGAGAAGCCACCGCAGACAGATGCACGCTCAGATGTACATCGAATTCTCGTCCCGGTTGCACCATGTCCTGCGGGCACTACCGGCTCAGACCTGGATGGCCAATGCCCGCGCCGATAACGTCATCCCGCCTCGTACAGACGATCTGACCAAATCCTGCCTTCAGTGCTTTCACATTATTGCCGACCTCTATCACCTGCACAAAGGCGGATACATTTCGCGGGACCTCTGGCGCCCCTGGCAGCGGGGAATCCGAAAGGCGATGCAGGGGCCGGTGCTGCGGCGCGAGTGGCTTGCGGCCGAAGCCGCTTTCAATCACGACCCGGAGCTCTGCCGCTATTTCCAGGCCCTCATTGGGGAGACATCATGATTACGAGAGGACCCCGTGATGTCGCGTTTGAACAGGGGGAGAAGCCATCTTCGTGCGCTGATCGCCCATCCTCTTGCTTGCGCGCGAGGCTCAGAAACGCAATCACGTGTTTGCAGGTGCTTACCGAGCCGCGACCGTCAGGGAGCGGTTGTCTCACGGCCTTTTCAGCATCCTCCTAGAGTGGCTTATGCGATCCAGCGGTCAGGCCGACGCCGCCGCGCCGCCATTCACTCGCTTCAAAAACGATTGCTGGAGACCGGGTTCATCGGCCAGGCTTGCGGCTACGCGGTCGGCTGCCTCCAGACTACGACGCCGAGAGTCTTCGCTTTCGCCCTGGCGCCCCAATTTCGCAAAGAGCTGGGCGGCTGTGGCGTGAACTCTCCATTCGACGGCCCACGCTTCTGTACGATCCAGCGACGCCCGCGCTTGCGAAATCGCGGCGCTCGCCGTGTCGTAGTCACTTCTCGCGCTCGCGATCTCGGTTATGATCCGATGCCCGTCTGCTTCGTAATCATATTGATGGTGTTCATTGGCCACCGCAACAAGTTTGCGCGCCAGGGACTCGGCCTCGATCAAATCCGCCTGGGTCAGCTTGCATTCCGCCTGGGCACGAAGCAAGGGACAGACGCATTGAAAAGCCATTCCACCCTCGTTGAGTGCTTCTTGGACTTTTTGAAAACTGGTCCAGGCCCCTTCATGATCGCCAGTGCCCAGACGAGCCATGCCCAGCCAGAGATACAGTGGAAAGCTATTGGGCCGAGTCGTGATGCCAAACAAAATCCCTTCATTCTTCTGGCATGCGTCGAGGGCCCATTCGAAGTCGAAGGCTTCCATGTGTACCCAGGCCTCCCGGGTTCTGAACCAGACCCGAGGCATGCGGCTATCGTTTCTCGCGGCTAGCTCCCCGCCCTCCCTTGCGACGCGAATGGCCTGGCCGAGATCGCCGCGATGCAACAATGCCCATTGCAGGAACATGCTTGAGACAAAGTAGTCGAAGAAGACGCCCGTTTTGCGGGCATACTGCCTGGAACGTTCCGCCGCCTCCACTGCCGCGGCATAGTTCGAGCAGATGGCCGCTTCCGCTGCTTGGAACGACGCGATCCGGCTGCGTACCCGCAAATCCTCCGATTCTTCAAGTTCGCGCGCGGCGCTCCTCAAGAGATCCGCCGGGCCTGCGGCCCAGCCGTTACAATACATCTCGAAAAAGGCGCTATGCAGGTCGGTCAGAGCGCCGGCTATTCTATTGGGCGAGGAGGCTTGCGCCGCTTGAGCTTCCTCAATCGCGGCCAACACCTGCCGATAATCGACAAACAGCAAGGGTGCCGAGCCGTCCGTCAGCGCCCTGACTCGACGATCGACAGCACCCAGTTCCTTTGCAAGGTCTGCCAACGCCCGGAAATCGGCGGCAGATCCCGGCATATCCGAGGCAATCAACCGCATCACGGCACGTTGCTCTAACAGGTCCATTCGCAGCGTTGCCCTATCCGCATCCGGTAGCTGCTCCACCAACCCGAACGCTCGTTCCAGGTACGTTACCGCTTCCCGGTTGGAACATCGCGACGCGGCAACTTCCGCGGCGAGACGCAGGTAATGAATGGCCCGGGAGCGCTCGCCAGTAAACTCGAAGTGGCCCGCGAGTTGAGTCGCTACCCGCTTTGGATCGGATGCATACAGCCGCTCCTCGGCGCGGCCAAGCTGGCCATGAAGACGCGACCGGCGACCGATGGGAATCCGCCGATATAGAGCATCGCGGCACAGGGCATGCAGAAAAGAATATCCAGGCGACTCGCCCCCGTCCGGAAACCGGAATTCTTCCCCGTGCTTCAGGATGAGATGCCGCCGGACCAGCCGCTCGCAATCTGATTCGACTTCGGCGGCGTCGCGCCCCACCGCGGCGGCGATGCTGGCTACTGAGAACGATTCGCCGGCCACTGCCGCGACATCGAGCATCTCTTGTTCGCCTGCGTTCAGTTGGGCAGCCTGGCGCTCGAACATCTGTTGGAGCGTTTCCGGAACCAAACCCTGGATGGTGGCGGGATCCGCGTCAATTCCGCCATAACGTTCGAGGTCGTCAATCAGGCAGACCACATAAAGTGGATTGCCGTTGGTGCGGCGGTGAAGAGCGCTGGCCAACTCTGGTGAATCCATCCCGGGAAAGCGCCCGATCAGGTATTCCTTGGTTGCGTGTTCGGAAAGGTAATCCAGGGGCAGCACTTTGCATAGCCGGTGCAAAGCGAGTTCATTCTGGGCGTCCACGAGCGGAGCCGCGGTTCCTCCGGCATCGGAAGGCCGATAGGTGGCCAGGATCATCAGCCGCGCCGGAGACGTGCGCCGGGCAATCGAAGAGAGCAAATCGATCGTGGATGGATCACTCCAGTGGAGGTCTTCCAAGGCTACGACCAGAGGCGCCTCTCCGGAGAGCGCTTCCAAGGCGTCCGTGATTTCCCGGAGCATCCGCTCGCGGGTGGAACCGAAAACTTCGTCTCGAAGCTTGAGCCGGTCTTCTAGGGAAACCAATGCCGGCATGTGGAGCAGCCAGGTCGGAGCGCGGTTACGGAGTTGTTCCACCAGGCGGCGTCCCAGAATCTGCGCAAGCTGTTCTAAAGCTTCAAACATTGGCAGATAAGGCTCACTGCTCCCGAATTGCTGGAGACAACGGCCGCGGGCTAACGCCGCTCCTCCACGGTCCGCCAGACCCCGCTGGCGAATGCTGTTCATCCACGTATCGACCAGCGTTGTCTTGCCCAGTCCGGCTTCACCGGAAATAAACACAATCTGGCGCGACGATTCGACGGCATCTTCGAACCATGTGTCCAGTTGCTGAAACTCGCGCGAACGCCCTACCACTCCCGCTTCAGTGGGAAGCTGCGCGAGGACTGCCGGCTGGGCCGGAACCGCCGAGAGGAACCGGTAGCCGCGGCGGTGCAGGGTTTGAATGAAACGGGGTTCGTCCACCGGGTCGCCCAGCGCCTTGCGAATCTCGAGCACGGCGCGCTTCAAGACGCCCTCGGTGACATGGATATCCGGCCAAACGGCATCCAGCAGTTCCTGCTTGGTGACCAGCCGGCCGGGCCGGTCGGCAAGATACAGCAAGACCGAAAA
This sequence comes from Terriglobia bacterium, assembly GCA_003175985.1. Lineage (GTDB taxonomy): Bacteria > Acidobacteriota > Terriglobia > Bryobacterales > Bryobacteraceae > PSRJ01. The sequence continues at coordinate 6,553 of PSRJ01000175.1, read as the reverse complement.
AGCCTTTGGCGATAACGGGATTTGCGCGGCATGCCGCCACAGGCACTGGTTGACCGTATCCAGCCGGAAAGGCTCGAAGTGATATTCCTTCGGCGTCACACACGCACCACCCCTTTCCCCCACGGCCGGATCACTGTTCCGGCCTCTCCGAGACATCCCGGGAACGCTTGGAAACCACTATATCGCAACCCAAAAACACCCGGCTGAGCGGCAATTCTCGCTGGTGCCTGTTTTATGCCGAGGTTATTTGCGCGGAGGCGAGTATCTGAGCCACGCGTGCCAGAAATGTGCTTTGCAGCGATGGCTCGTCAACCAAGGTCGAGGCAACGAGTTGTGCGGCTTGAAGGCTGCGCTCGCGCGACTCTGCGGCCTCGGCGGTTCGGCCCAGGCGTGAGAAGACATGCGCTGCCGTCGCATAGACATAGCACTCGACGGTCCAAGCCTCGCACTTTTCGAGCGCCGTCTTGGCTTGGACTACATGGGCCAACGCCAGAGAATAGTCGCCCTCTCGCAGATCGATTTCCGCCAGCAGCCGGCAACCTCGGGCCACATAGCTAAACTCCTGGTGCCCGGTCGCGATCCGAACGAGCGAATCGGCCAGCGCCTTGGCTTGGCTTAAGTCTTCACGTGCCAGCGCGCACTGCGCGCGCGCATGGTATAGGAGGAAGACAAATCGGAACGCGATTCCGCCCTCTGTCACGCGCGCCTGCAGTTGTTCGAGAGCTTCCCAGGCTCCATCCGCATCGCCGGCGCCGAGCCGGGCCTGTCCCAGCCAAAGCAACACGATGTGTTGGTACCGCTCCGAAACCTCGCGCGAAGACGCTGCATGCTGCTGGTATAGGGCCAGCGGCTGAGCGAACTCGAAGGCCTCCATCTGCGCCCACCCGATTCGGAGATTCAGCCACAAATGGGGCAGCTTGCTGCCATTTCGCGCGGCCAGCTCCGCATCCTCTTTGGCGACTCGAATGGCTTGTCCGAGATCGCCCCGATGAACATGGGCCCAGTTCAGAAAGAGCGTCGCGGAGAAATACTCAAAAAAATTGCCTAGCTTGCGACATTCCTCGCGAGCCCTTTCGGCCCTTTCACAGGCGGCGGAATATTCCCCGGCGAAGCAGTGCACCGCCGATTCCATCATCGCGATCCGGCTGCGGATTCGGACATTTGCCACCGCCGCCACCCTGGACAAAGCGGACTTAAATGCAGCGGCGGGCTCGGGAGCCCAGCCCGACACGTACATTGCGATAAAGTGACGGGAGAGGTCGAGCAGGGCATAGAGTACGGGGTCAGAAGCCGAGGAAAGGGCGGCTTGCCCGTCTTCGATCGCGGCCAATGCCTGCGGAGAATCCAGAATCACTAGAGCGTGGACGGTTTCCAGCAGCGCCTTGCACTGCCGGTCCACGGCTCCAGCCAGGCGAGCCTGATCCGCCACCTCTCTTAAATCGGTGACCGCACCCCGTAAATCCCACGCTGATAATCGCAAGAAAGCGCGTTGTTCCAGCACGTCCATCCGCGTCTGGGATCGATCGGCCTCGCGCAAGTGGCCCACCAGCGTCAGAGCGCGCTCCAGGTATTGCGTCGCTTCCTGGTTGGACTGGCGCGACGCTGCCCGGTCCGCCGCCATCTGCAAGTATCGGATGGCACGCACCACGTCTCCCGATAACTCGAAATGCCCGGCCAACTCTGCGGCGATTCGTTTGGCGTCGGATTCGTAGAGTTTTTCCTCTGCCAGCGCCAGCGCGCCGTGCAAGCGCGACCGCCGCCCGGAGGGCACTTTCCTGTAAAGAGCATCCCGGCACAGTGCGTGCAGAAACGAATAGCCGGCAGACTCGTTGCCATCCGGATACCGGAATAGCTCGCCGTGTTTCAAGATCACGTTCCGCCGTACCAGCTCCTCGCAGTGGGACTCTACCTCCGCCGCATCCCTGCCCAGCGCGCCCGCGACCGCCGCTACGGAAAATGATTCCCCGGCTGCGGCGGCCACATCCAGCATCTCCCGTACCCGGCTCTCCAGTTGGGTAGCCTGCCGCTCGAACATCTGTTGCAGCGTCTCCGGCACCATGCGGCGGATCGCTTCGGGGTCATTGCGCATTTGTCCCGAGCGTTCCAGTTCGTCTACCAGGCAAACAACATATAGCGGGTTGCCATCGGTCCGCCGATGCAGTGCGGCGGCGAGCGCGGACGAATCGCTATCCGGAAATTTCCCCGCCACATACGCATCGGTTTCCCTCTCCGAAAAGTAAGCAAGGGGCATCACCTGGCATTGCCGATGCAGTGCCAGCTCATTTTGCGTTACCAGGAGCGGCGCGGAGGCGTCTCCCGCATCCGAGGGCCGATACGTGGCCAGGATCATGAGCCGCGCAGGAGACGTGCGCCGGGCCATCCACGTGAGCAGGTCGATGGTGGATGGATCGCTCCAGTGAAGGTCTTCCAATAGGATGACGAGGGGTATCTCGCCGGAAAGGGCTTCCAGCGCGTCCGTGATCTCTCGCAGCATCCGCTCGCGGGTCGAGCCGAAAACCTCGTCGCGCAGCTTGACCCGATCTTCGAGCGAAATCAGCGCAGGCATGTGCAGCAGCCACGTTGGAGCCCGGGAGCGAAGGTATTCCACAAGGCGGCGGCCCACGCCTTGGCTCAGTTGATCCAGAGCTTCAAAAACGGGAAGATATGGCTCGCCGCTTCCGAACTGCTGCAGGCATCGACCGCGGGCCAGGGCCACACCGTTATGGCGACGCGCCAGGTCGCCCATCCATGTTTCCACCAGTGTTGTCTTGCCCAAGCCGGCTTCGCCGGAAACGAATACCACCTGGCGAGACGATTCGACTGCGTTTTCGAACCAGGCATCGAGTTGGCGCAGTTCTCGCGTGCGGCCGACAATCCCCGAAGCGGCGGCAACAGGTTCAGCGGGCGATTCGGCAGCGGCGCTCGCGGAAACGAAGCGGTATCCGCGGCGGTGCAAGGTTTGGATGAAGCGAGGCTCCTCGGCCGGGTCATCGAGGGCTTTCCGGATTTCGAGGACGGCGCGTTTCAGGACGCCCTCGGTGACGTGGATATCGGGCCACACCGCGTCCAGCAGTTCTTGCTTGGTGACCAGACGGCCCTGCCGCTCGGCGAGGAAATGCAAGACGGAAAAGGCCTTGGGGGACAGCGAAATCTGCTCCGTGCCGCGCCACAGGCACTGGTTGACCGTGTCGAGCCGGAAGGGTGCGAATAGATATTCTTTCGGCGTCACCGAACCCCTCACCCCTAAACCGTCCCGCGGCTCAGGAATATCTCAAAGCGGATTGTAAACCACTATAGCGCAACAGGATAACGCCCGTTAGCGGGGCGTCACAAAAGCGTCACCTCATCCTCACCGCCGAATCACGACTCGACATGGCATCCCACCCTATTCTGGGGCTGTGAGAGCGTAACGCGAAGGAAATGGCAATGGCAAAGACAACACTAAAACTCCTGGCATTGGGAATCATCGCCGGCTCTGGTTGGGGTCAGGAAGTCCTGACGCTCGACCAGGCTATATCGATGGCCCTGGAAAATAACCGGACACTACGGAGTTCCGCCCTGGAAGTCCGCAAGGCGCAAGATAAGCTGAACGCCAACCGGACTCGCCAGTTTCCCAGTATCAATTTCTACGCCCTTGGCGCCCAGCAGCTACAGTCGTTCGATTTCACGCTGCAGAAGGGCGTCCTGGGAACGTATTCCGGCACCGGACCGTTACCATCCGAAGACGTGCACCTGACGACGCCGCGCGAGCCCACGGGCATGTTCATGGGCCGTGTGGTGCAACCGCTATCGTCGCTCATTCGGATCCGGCGAAACCTGGACACGCTGAAAACTGGCGTGGAACTTGCCCGCGAGCAAACGCGCGCGGATAGGCAGAAGGTCGCCCGCGAGGTCAAGCGCGTCTACTATGCGCTGCAGCAGGTCGAATCCAGCATGCGCAGCACGCATCAGACCGTCGTGTTGTATCAGGAGCTGGCACGGCTGACGCAAAACTATGTGATCCAGCAGGTGGCGCTCAAGTCTGACTCGCTTGAAGTCGAAACCCGGCTGGCGAAGGCCGAACAATCCGAGAGCCTGCTGCTGGATCAGAGAACCACCGGTCAGGAGCAATTGAATCAACTTCTGGGCCGTGATGTTCTCACCGGCTTTCAGATTCAGCCTATCGCCGACGCGATGGACGATTCATTCGATCTCGCCGCGGCCCGCCAGAGAGCTTTGGAGCAGCGGCCGGAAGTTCGCCAGGCGAAGCTTCGCCAGACTCAGGCCGAACAGGATCTGCGGGCCAAGAAGGCCGAGTACATTCCGGATCTTTCCGCGGAAGTCAACAGCCTGAGTTTCCTCAACTTCGGCCAGTTCTTTCCAAAGCAGAGCAATAGCGTGGGGCTCAGCGTTACCTGGGAGCCGTTCGATTGGGGCCGCAAGAAGCATGAAGCCGCCGAAAAACAGCATATCGTCGAGCAGGCACGAAACAGCCAGCAGGATGCCGTCAACTCCGTGATTCTGGACGTGAACGACAAGTATCGCCAGTTGCGGCAGAGCCGCACGCAGCTTCGAGTCACGCGTCTTTCCCAGGAGACCGCGCTCGAAAGCATGCGAGTCACCAAAAATAAGTTCGCCGTCGAATCTGTGCTGCTGAAGGAGGTTTTGCAAGTGCAAGTGAGCCTCGAGCAGTCCAACAGCGACTATCAACAGGCCCTTTTGTCATTTTGGAATGCGCGCGCCGAATTCGAGCGCGCCTTGGGAGAAGATCAATGAACCGAATCGTGTTAATCACTCCGGTCCTTTTGCTGTCGGCGTGCCATCGCGAGGGACCAAAGCTGGAAAAGACTGTCAGTCCTGTGCGGGTCACTCCGGTCAATATGTATCAACCCAAAGGCGGTGGCCGCTATTCCGCCACCATTACGCCTGGCCGGCAGGTGAGCCTCGCTTTCCGGGTGTCGGGGATCGTGACCGCCATTCATTACGCGGGCGGGCGCGGCCTCGAACCCGGGGACGTTGTCGCCGGCGGAACTGTTCTGGCGAAGCTTCGTGAGGAAGATTATGGGAATGCGACTGCACAAGCACAGAGCCAGCTGGATGCGGCTCGCGAAGGCCAGAAGAGCGCGCGCGCGCAACTCGCGCAGGCGGAAGCTTCGCACATCAAAGCAGAGGCCGACTTCGTACGGTCCAAGACGCTGATAGAGAGTCAAAGCCTGACCCGGCCGGAGTTCGACGCGGCCAAGGCTCAATTCGATGTGACGGCTGCTCAAGTGGAGGCGGCTCGCGCTCAAATCGATTCCACAGCGGCGCAAATCCGCACGGCGGAAGCAGCCATAGCCAGCGCACGTTTGAACCAGGCCGACACGGCGCTGGCCGCTCCATTTACAGCTTCCATCGTGCAAAGGAACGTAGAACTCGGAATGATGGCCGGCCCCTCCCAGGCCGCTTACACGCTGGCAGACATAAGCACGGTCAAGGCCACGTTCGGTGTGCCGGATACGGTTGCCGTGCAACTGAAGCCGGGAAAGCGCATCGCGATCGGCGTAGAAGCGCTGCCGGAAGCCGGGTTTGCCGGCGTCGTGACGGCCATCGCCGCGGTTGCGGATACCGATACGCGATTGTTTCAAGTCGAGATTTCCCTTGCGAATCCCCATTTGGCGCTCAAGCCGGGCATGATTGCCTCGCTGACACTCGGCGAACCGGGCGCAGCCCCGGCGCCGGTTCCGGTTGTTCCGGTGAGCGCGATTATTCGAGACCGTGAGAATCCGGCCGCTTTTGCCGTCATGGTGGTGGAGAACCAGATTGCCAAGGCGCGGCACGTCACTCTGGGACCAACGTTCGGCGATGTCCTGGCGGTGACTAGCGGTGTAAAACCTGGTGAACTCATAATCCGCGCCGGCGCGACATTGGTGACCAACGGGGAGTTGGTGGAGGTGATCCCGTGAAGAACAACCATCCTCAAAATGCCGGCGATCCAGTTGCCGGAAAACGGAATTTCGCGCGGCTCTGCGTCGAGCACCCCCATGTTACCTGGGTGCTGTTAATCGGAACCGTCATCTGGGGACTCTATGGCTACAGCCACATGCCCCAGCGCAAGGACCCGGATATTCCGATCAAGGCCGCGCTGGTGGTCACTCCCTGGGCCGGCGCCAGTTGCGATAAGGTCGAGGAGTTGGTTACCAAACCGATCGAGAAGGTCATCGCTTCCAACAACAAGATCTCCAAGATCGAATCCATCTCCCGCAGCAACCAGTCGGTGATCACCTTCTATATATCCGACGACCTGAAGGACATTAGCACCGTCCTCGATGACGTCGGCGGAAGACTGGCGGCCATCCGCAGTCTGCCCGAGGGAGCGGGACCGATTCAGTATCAGCGGGATTTCGGCGACACGGCCACGCTCATGCTCACCGTCGCCAGCCCAAAAGCCGGCGCCGCGGATCTCGCAGTCCGGGCCGCGAACCTGCGCGAGTCGATCCTGGCCACGCGTGCGTCGCGCTCCCAGTCACAAGATCGAACGTCGATCGTTTTCTGTTTTCCCGCTCGCGAAGATTTCAGGCTGACTCGCCTCGGC
>PSRJ01000099.1 GCA_003175985.1 Terriglobia bacterium | reverse complement strand
CGGTAGCCAAGTGGTAAGGCCAAGGTCTGCAAAACCTTTATTCGTCGGTTCGATTCCGACCCGCGCCTCCAAGACACACACCAACGCCGCGAGGGACAGCTACTGTGCGTGAAATTCAAGCTTCTGACGCCAAGGCCCGTCTGCTCCAACTACTCGATGATGTCGAGCGCGGAGAAACGCTGGTCATTACAAGACATGGCCGCGCAATCGCGAGGATCGTTCCCGAGGTTGACCGCCGACAGGAAGAAGTCAACCGAGGTCTCGCCAGTATTCGTGACCTTCGAAAGCGAACCCTGAAGGTCAGCATCGACGAAATACTGTCTGCAAAAGAGGAAGGACGCAAGCACTGATGCCGTTCGTGCTCGATGCATCGATCCCGGCTTGCTGGGCATTTCAAGATGAGGAAGATCCCAGGGCCGATTCTTGCGAGGTTTGGCAGGTCTCGGGGTACGCGTCGATCGAGAACCTGAAGAAAGTGTTGTCCTGAGACTTGCGCGAACTCATGGTCTGTCCGTCTACGATGCTTCATATCTGGAGTTGGCGCTCCGCGAGGAGATACCGCTCGCAACTTTGGACACCCAACTTACTGCCGCGGCACGCGCGGAGGGCTCTGGACTCTTATGATTCCGAGCTCAGCACGAAGCGGACCAAAAGTTGGACCGGAGCAGCCGATTTTGTCAACGGCGTGCCCTCTTTTGTCTGGCGCCTATTAGCTGCAGAGACGTGGAAGGCCAGACCAAATACGTAAGTCCCTAGAAGAAATGAGCTGCGAGTGGTGCCGTCGCTGGGCCGTAGTTTCGTGGCATTGCCGCTTGGTTTTTGCATGCCACCCAAATGTTAATGCCATCAAAGAACAAGCTAACCGCCGATGGCCCGGACCAATCTCGAATTCTGTTTTAGCGCTACCGAAATGTCGGCGTTTTGCGTCATCTTCATGGCGAATTGCGATTCCGACCCGCGCCTCCAAGACCATCACTTCAATTCCCGAGTTGAGCCACGCGTACCTGGTCTTACTGCTCGCCGCCTTTAAGTTCCGTGAGCCGCCGCTCGTGAATCTCGGCGATGCGCACCAAGGCGCGGATGTTCTCGCCGTCTTGTCGCGCGGCCGCAATCAGTGCCGCAATCTGCCCGTCATGGCGCTGGCTGGCTTTGTGCAGTTCGTGCACGCTGGCGTGCAGCGATTCAATGTTGCTGCGCAAGGCTTCCAAACGTTCGTCGATCGTCATGGGCTGCTTTCAGTGTAACGCTCAGTGACTGACCGCCGACAAATACACCCGCAAAATCAGATCGCTGACCTTCGTCGGAACGGTGCCGGCGTTGTACGGCTTTGCGGTCTTGGTGTACGGAAAGCCATACGGGAACGCGCGAATCCCGCCGTAGAGGTAACCCGCCAGCACTCTTCCTTTCGGCAGGTCATCCAGGGCCAGGATGTCGGTGTCCGGCAGCGACCGCGGAATCGCGGAAGCGGGAATAAACACCGCATCCGCTCCGACGAAGGCGGGCAGCGGAGCGGCATGGACGAATTCACCGGTTTGTCCCCGTCCTGTCCCCATCTCTCTGCGGATCGTCGAGATCTGGTCGCTCCACTGTAAGCCGTCGAGATAGGTCGATTCCGTCTTGCTCCCCACACGCGCATTCTCGATAAACTTTTCCGCCGCGGGATCCCAGAAATGCCTGCTGATTCCGCCGAAGAATGTCGTGAACATCCTCTGCGTGGCCTTTTCGTAAACAAGCAGATGCGCGCACGAATAGGCGTTCATCTTCTGATCGAAATCCAAGTCTACGGCGGGCGAGCTTCCCATCAGGTACACAGGGTGGCTGTAACTCAATTGCGTATCCGGCGTAAATACGCCTCCGTAAGCCGCGAGCCCCAACCCGCCAGGCCCAAGGATCGGCGTGACATTCAGGTCGCGGCGATGAAAGGCAGCCTCGTCCTTATACGTGTCCACGAGCGTGACTGAAAGCCCTTCCACGTTGCGAACGATCCGCAGCTTGCGAATCTCGTTCAAATAAGTTTGAGAGACCGCCCCGCCATTGTGTTCTCCCTGGCCTTCAAACGCCCCGTAGTTGCCCTGAAACAGATGCCCCATCACAACATAAAAGTAACCATCGGGCAGCTTCATCAATTGGCCTCCGGCGGACTGCACCAGCGGCGAGCGCGCAAACGCGATACTGACGCCGGAGAGCTGATTCTTCATGACGCCGTCAATCAAGCTCGGGAGGTCAACCTGCGAAATCAAGGGAAACGTTACCCAATTTCCGGCGCGGTCCTGGCCATAACCGCCGGCAATGTAGAGCGCCGGTCCATCCTGGAAATAGAGTTGAGCGGTCGATGTCCACTGGTCTTTCACCGGCGCCAGGCGCGCGGGCAACTGACTGACGGCCGCTCGATAGGTCCTGGCGGGCTGGCTGGTGGTGTCTACCACCCACACATCCTGGTTGCTGTCCGCGCGCAGGAAGTCGGCGCTTCCACCGCCGACGCTGTGATACCCGGCCGTGCGGCCCCCGATGAAGACCCATTTCCCGTTCCACTGGCCGAAGGAAAAAGCCTGCAGATGCGGCGCCCCGGGAAATTCGGCAGCCGCGTCCTCAGAGGCATCAATGCTGAAGGGAAGCTTCTGCGTGGGAAGAATCGCAGCGAATAGAAGCGCAAAGAGCGTCATGAAGGGTTGGTTCCCGCCAGCGCTTCGCAAACGGCTTCCACAAAACGGTTCGGCAGCCGTTCACAACAGCGTGCGGCGATTCCCGTAAGATTGGCGACGGCAAAGCTAATCCCGTTGAGATTACGGCCTGGCGGGAGTCCCGGCAGCGGCCGCGGATAGCCGGACGCGTAAAAGAAGATGCCGCGGTCGTCAACAGCCGCCCGATAGCTGTGGCGCGGAAGCTGCCAATCGACATCCACCGCGAGTACGCCCTGCAAACTCCCGGGCAGCACGGGCCGGTATGCGGCGTGCCGTGCAGCTACCAGCAGCGTGCCCGCCTCCCGGGCGCGCCCTACCAGTCGTTCCATTTCCGCCAGATGTTCGAAATTCGGTGTGCCCAGGCTCAAGTTAACCAGGTCCATTTCGTTGCCGATGGCCCACTCTATGGCTTCCAGCAAACGGTTGGCCGTCGTGCGCAACGAGGACCCGAAAAGCTTCACAGCATAGTATTTCGCTTCAGGAGCTTTCTCCTGAATGGCCGCCATGACCGCTGTCCCATGACCCAGCAGATCGTCTCCGGCATAACCCGCATCTCCCAAGGCAACCTGCCGGGTCTCGGCAACGATATGAGGATGTTCGAGATTGACTCCGCTATCGATTACTGCGATTTTGAGGCCCCGGCCCAGCGCTCCCGGGAAAGGCATTTCCGTGCCCACGGCGTCTGCCATCCTTTCCGGCCGCGGAGCATGCAAGCCGGCCGGAATCATCTCTTGGCCAGAGTCACGAGGTTCGTCGTGGTATCCCGGTTCAGGTAGATCAGCTTCTTCGATTCCAGGGTCGCTGCGTCCCAGATTTCGAGAGTCGATCCGGCGCCGTACAGATACAATCTTTTGCCGTCTCCTCCCACAGAAAACCGAAACGTCGGCCGCGACTCGAATTCTTTTTTGTTGATCACTTTGTGATTCTCGAGATCCCAGACCCACCACTCGGTCAGCCGGTTGGCCCCCGTGCCGACTATGGGCATCACCGAATAGCCGCGCTTATGGTCGGGCGATACCTGGAACCCCATCATCGGCAGCAGCGGCCCGATCGGAAAGTAATCCACTTTACGGGTCGTCAGGTTGATCGTGGCCATGCCTAGCGTGCCCTTGTGGACGATCGAATCGACCGACGTAAACACCGATGTCACCGTGTCGGGTGCATCCAGGGCATCCTCATTGGCGGCCAGCCGGTATGGCGATGCGCCCGGATAGGGCGGCTGCGCCAGTTCGATCCGGTCGACCTGCTGGAACGTCTGTAAATCGAAGACGAGGATGTCCTCCTGAAAGACATAAAGCAGCTTGCCATCCGGAGATACTTTGTAGGTAGCGTCGAAGCCGAAGCCCTGATCCATGCCTTTCGGAAAGGGCCACGCCTTTGCGATCTTCTTGTCTTGAAGGTCAATCGCTACGAACTGCGGCGGCTCCACGCGATACTGGTCGATGTCCTTAACCACCACCCGCATCGTCGTGTAGATGTAGCGTCCCAGGGGGTCCACGGCCAGTCCGGAAAAACGCGAGCTGTTGCCAATGTTGATGCGATCCGGAGCGTTTGCCTGAATGCGCGGCTTGCTGCGCACGTCAGCGATACTGAAACTGCCGATGACCTTGCGGGTCTCCAGGTCGACGGTTTCGAGCAGCATCTGCGTGGTGAAGATATGAAGCTTCTTGCGGTCCGCCGAGAGCGCCGTAGTGCGCGGGATGCCATCCAGCGGAATCTCGTCGACCACGTCTTCCTTGTTTTCGTCGATGACCAGGAGCTTCTTGTTGAGTGTGCCTATGTACATGAACTGGTCCGGCGAGGCCGCCTGGCCGAAGCCAATCCCGCACAAGGCCGTCGAGAGTAAAACCGGAAGGACGATTCGCATGGAAAGCCTCGTTAGGGAAACACAATATCGACCTTGCGCCAGTCGTTGGCGGCGGAGGCGCATTTGTCGGTCCAGTCCGGAGCGTTATTCAGGTGATCCGGAACCTGCGCGGGCCAGCCGCAGCCGAGATAGCAGTCGAACAAGTCGCGTTCCACCGGCTGGCACAGCCCCGCCGTTCCGCCCGACACATCCACCTCCCAACCGGGAGTGAAGTTGAGTGTGCATCCCATCGGGTAGTAGATCTTTCCTTCGCCCCCTCTGGTTTGCAGAGCGCGAACGTCTCCGGTGACCGCAATGATGGCCTCTTCGACCTTTCGCGCTTTGCGATTGATCGGCTTCATCGAATTCATAAGCTTGTGCCTCCTCCAATCTCCAGTCCAAACTCAGTTTTCACTGAATCGATCCAAGAACGACGCGTTTCGAATACTGATTTCTCCATAGATCCGCAGGCAGAGATCGTTCCAGCCGCGTATCCAGTCGCAATAATGCAGGTTGGCGGCGGACGTGTCGCCGTAGTGGATAAAGGCCTCGTGGTAACAGCCGCCCGCGCATACCGGCCGCGCCCAGCACGTGTGGCAATCGGTGCGCGCGCCGAGGTGATGCGTCTCCAGAAACTGCTGCCGGGCGGTATGGTCGATACCGCCGTCGATCACATGACCCATTTTGCCCACGGGTGAGTCGACGAACCGATGACACAAATTGACGTCTCCGGCGGTTCCCACGCCGAGAAGCCCGAGTCCGGCGCCGCAGGAATAGGCCTTGCTGATACCGGTGTGCAGTTCCTTCAGGGTGTCGCTCGCATTGGTGAATCCGTGCTGGCGGCCAGCTACCGCGGCGTCGCGGTATTCCCACGCCAGTTCCTCAAACCCGCCCAGGATCGTGTCCATCTTCTGTGTGCCGATATGGTACAAGCGGTCCGGGTTCGCCGTGGCCGGTGAGAATCCTACGGCATCGAATCCGACTTCTCCCGTCAAGTGGTCAAAAATGCGGCGCACATGAGAAACACCGGAACTGAGCGTTACGCGGGCTCCGATCGAGTTGGTGCGATGGCGCTCCAGCAGCATCTTAATCTTCGGCAGGATGACCTCATAGCTTCCGCGGCCGTCATGAAATATCCGCATCCTGTCGTGCAGTTCGCGATCGCCGTCGATACTTACAGTGACTCCTACGCGGTAGTCGGAAAGAAAATCGATCACTTCCTCGGTCAACAAGGTGGCATTCGTCGTAAGGCTGAAGTCGACGTGCTTGCCGGCCTCGGCCGACTTTCGCGTGGCGTAATCCGCGGCCGCCCGGAGCAGGGGAAAATTCAGTAGAGTTTCTCCGCCGAAGAAGGTCACATGAATCTTTGGCCTCTGCGCCGACTCACGAATCAGCATGTCGATGGCGGACTCCGCCACCTGCAGGTCCATATATTTCGGCTTGCCATCCGTTTTAGTGATCTTGTCCGCGCTGTATTCGTAGCAATACCCGCAGGCCAGATTGCACTGGTTGGTCACGTTCAAAACGATCCGCTGGAGAGGAAATGTCAACTGCGGCACCGCCGGTTGTTCCACTGCGCGGTCGCCATAACGGATTACTTCCGCATACTCCAGTTCGTTGAGGGCATTGTCGATTTCGGTTTGCTGATAGCCGCGGCTCAGCAAAACCGCGGTCAGTTCGGTCCGGGCACGGCTCCGCTCGCCAACCCGCTCCATGATCTCGCGGCCGAGTGTGTCGAGAGCGAAAATTGCGCCGCTCGGCACCAGGTATAAGAAAGGCTGCCCGGCCGATTCGAACGCATGATATTCGCCGAGGCGGTAAGCGGGAGCTGCGGTGAGGACAGCTCCGGCGCTCATTGGGCCACCTCGGGCTGGTCGTATTTAATGTAAACGGGAATCGTGACTACCAGGTACGAGCGAGCCCTCATGGGAGCGCCGCCTCCCGGAGGATCGTAACTGGCGGTCACCCACACGTCACCCCAATTATTGGTCGGATAGTTGTTGGACTGTTTCTTTCGCTGTGGATTGGGGCCTTCTATATTCGGCGTGAAGAGTCCCGAGTCGTTAATCGAGCCGACATACTTGATGTCGTCATCATCGGGAGTGGAAACGAACTCCTCCATACCCCAGTGGGCCGTAACCGGACCCAGGGGGACGTCATCGGCAGTCTGATTCTTGCCGTCGGCGCCGGCCGCATAAGCAATCGCTTCGAACTGCGCATACTGCTTGGCCGCAATGGTCCCGCCCAGCCTGGCCATACTGGCGTCGGGAAGCACCTTGATATAGGCAATCTTGTCGTAAACGGCGATCGCGCGCTCGGCCGTCGCGCGGCGTACTGCGATGTCACGGATGCCAGTCGGCAGATTGGCATTAACCTCTACTTCGACCACAGCCATTGACGGCGCCCTCCGCACGATGCGTTTGACCGCGATCCCCGTGCCGAAATCGAAGTCGCCCGGCTGCAAGTCGGCCGGGAAATTCGCGCCATATAACTTCACTTCAGATGTCGAGGGCGACTGCAATGAGAACAGGTTGGCGCCCGCCAGCAGCGGCTGGGTTCCGATGCGGGTGAGGTGCACGTCGAATCCGAACTCTTCGTATCCACCCCAAAACCAGCGCCCATCCATGGTATTGCCGTCGCGCGAAACAAAGAGCGCTTCGCGCCATTCCGATGGACTGACACCGGGATCCGCGGACGGCGTCTCATTTTTCGGCCCGGTGCTGCGGCCGCGCCAGCTATACCCGGTGTACACAATGCCTTTGCCGCTGCGTGAAAGAGTAGCGCCGGTGCCGGCATATTCGATTTCTGTTTTGGTAGTGAACTCGCCAGGCGACGCGCCTGCTTCCACCGTCACGGTCCCGAACATTCGCCCTTTGCCTTGTTCGTAGCCGGTCATCAACCATTTACCTTCGAGCTTGGGAGTCCGCATCACCGCCTTCCAGGCCGTCCATTCCGGCGTGATGAGCGGCTGCTCTTTCGCGAGATAGTCGATCGCGACGTCCGCCGGATATCTTCCGTCCGAGCGCACCGGCACAACCGGAGACGGCGCCGGTACGACCGCCGGGTTGCCGCCGGTAGGTGAAATCATAGCCACAGGCATTTCGGCTGTCGTCCCGCTGGGCCGGCGCGGGCGCAAGGTGTTTTCCGCCCCGGGAAACATGCCCAGGTGCATGGCGATCAGCTTCTCGTAATCGTCATGCGTGCGCCGCTGTGTCAGCACGCGGCCAATCGTGTGGCAGTAGTTGCACGTATGTTGCAGGGCATCGGAAGGGATCTTATCGCTCTGATCGCGAAACAGCCGGTGCTCCGCTTCCCAGAAAACGGGCTTGGCTTCTTCGGGCGCCAGACCATTGTTGGCGCTGAGATAACGCAAGATCTCGCGAGCTTCCTCGGGTTTGATTACCAGCCCGTTCAGGCGGACCATGCGCTTGATAATTTGCTCCCACACTTCAGGACTGGTCCGAATGTAGGACATACGGCGCATCATGCCGTTGGCGTCGCGCTGGTGACATCCTCCGCATTTCGCAATCGTGAGCGGATGATCGATCGGAATTCCCGGCCCCGAAACCGCTTCCTGCGCCGGTATACAAGCAATGCTGATCGCGGAGATGACGCCGGCCCGAAGTAATGAGTGAGTCATTCCCATCCTGATCTCCTTCATCTGCTGGAAAGCGCAACCCAAATGTATCGGCTGCACAATCAGAGCTGCTGAATGGCGACAGTGCCAGTAAAGGGAAGACAGGTTCCTCGTTACCTGACTCGCAATCTGTGCGAGCAAACGGCTACGGGGCGGTGTTTTTAAGAGTTTGGATCAGTTTGGGCCGGAATGTCAAGAGCGATTCCCGGATTTCCTGCTCAATCGATACGTTCCAGAGAGAATCCGTTCAACCGGAATTGCGGGGTCGCAACCGCCTGCAATTGTTCGGCCGTCCATTGCAATCCGCGGCGAATCTCGTCGATCTGATGGGTCCACCACGGCCCCCTGCTGCCGCTTTCGTAGAACTCACGGCAAGCTTCCAAGTGCCGCCGAAATCCGGCCACCAGCCGATTCCGGTAGTGCCCGGTCACCGCGTGGATGTCCGCCCCGTCGCCGGCGGCGCGGATAACGGCTGTTCCCAGGATGGCTTCCCGTGCCGCATGGCCTGTGCCATCCCCGCACAGCGGATCGAAGCTCAAAGCAGCCGACCCACAGCGCAGCCATCCGGCGCCCGTTAATGGATGCGTAATGCGAGGGTGCGATGGGAACTGTCCCACGGCCTTATCAACGGCGGCGATCTGCTTTGCCACCAGCCGGCTATCGGCTAAGAGTGACTCGCGCCTGTCGCCTACCGAGAGCAGCCATGCACAACCCGGGCCGGTGGGCAGCAGAAACAACCACCCGTTCGGGAGTGACTCGACAGCGCACGCATGGCTATCCACTCCTGCCTTGAGCCCAACCGCCGACGCCTCTGCAATTCGAGATCCGAAGTCGTAAACGGTGGCAGGCGCCGGTTCTGCGCGGGAAGTAACAATCGTCCAGCCATTTTCGGCGGTATCCCCGGAATCGTCACGCTTTTGCCCTGTCCCGAGGCGGCCCATGAGCTCTGCTTCGGATACCACGATTGCCGAGTGCGGGAGTGTGACTGGATCACGGTTCCGGCCCCAAACTACAATGCGCTTATGAACCCGATGCAAACCGTCAAACAGATCGCGGCGGTCGAAAATATCGGCCAGAAGCCTCTGCGTAGTCTCACCGATCATGATCGCCGGGACTCTGGGGCGTTCGCCGAGTTCCACGGCCGGGCGGATGCCAGCCATCGTGAGCAGGCGCACGCAGCAGGCAGCGGCAAACCCGCCGCCGCGGATTGTTACCGAGATCACTCGCTATGGCCTCTGTTACCGGTATTATATCGGCAGGCTTCCAATCGTCTTCCGGTCACAAGCAGCGGCAGGATTTTTCGGCCGGTTAACCAGTGGCAGAACAGAGCCTTGCGGGGTAGCGGGAATGCTGCGCGCGCGGTGCGCGCACGGCCGCGAATTACAATGCGTTTGAGCTGCCAAACCGGCACGGCGTGCCGGTTACTCCGCTTCAAGTAGTTGATTTGTTATGACGGGACCGGCACAGCGTGCCGGTTTCGTCTTTGAGAGGTAAGTACCTATGGAACAGAAAGAGGTCGCTGACCTACTGGATTTGGGCGCATGGATCGGGCGCCGGCAGACCTTTGGTGTAATCGCCGGGCGGTGCAGCGCCGCCGAGGCGAACTGCCTGCGCGAAATTCGCGAGGCGAAAAAATACCGCGCCTTCGGCCTGACATGGGAGGAGTTTTGCACCAGGCATGCAGGCATCAGCCGCCGCCTGGCAGACAAAATCATCCATCAATGGGAACAATATGGAGACGTGTATTTCCAACTGGCGGGCGTGACGCGAATCACACTGGAGCAGTTCCGCCTGATTGCCCGAGACGTCTCCGCGGACGGTTTGAATTATAAAGGCGAAAGAATCGCTATCGAGCCGGCAAACGCGGCACGGTTAAGCGCCGCTGTTGAAGATCTGGTGGGGCAGCGAACCCTGCCGAGCTCCTCAGGCGCGTCGAAACCGGCTGCGGACTGTCTGCAAAAAGCCGGGCAGCGATTGCTCGCGGCCGTCGACGAACTGGAGCGCTTAAGCGCCGGCGGTTTGGAGACGGGAGATGTCCTCCGGTTACAGACAGTGGTCGACAGAGGGCGCGACCGGCTCGAGCTTCTGCAGCTCAGCTTGCGGCCCTGATCGAAGTCTTACCGAGCCGGTAGAGTAGGAGAGAGGGCGGCGGGACAGACCCACCCTGGCAACCGACCGTGAGGGAGCGGTCTTCACACCTCTTGTGACGAACTTCAGCTGGCAGCTTCAGGAAGGGCCAGCGGTACCGGAAGCGCCGGCAGGCGCTCCGCAACTACGTTCGAAGGCAGACGTTCGTGCAATAACAGCTCGGTGGCGAGCACCTGCGGCTCGGCATGAAAGTACCGCTGTATCGGACGATCGCACAGGAAATTGCACAACGCTAACAGTGCCATGCCGTGATGATGCGCCATCCATGACCGGATTACGCGCCCGCTGCCCCCGCCGTAATCGGCCGCTTCGTAAAAGCCGTACTGTCCTGTCCAACCGAGTTCTTCCATATGGCGAAGATTGCTCAGCGCCGCCGTGGGATTGGCCGCCAGCGCCAGGAATGACGCGTATGGCGCGACCACCAGGGCGTTAGGATCCATCCGCTTGAGCGCGAGCGCCGGAATGCCGAACGCTCGATACCCCTGATCGCTGCCGTCAGCCCCGGCACACGCGGATTCGGAGATGCCCCATGGAACTCCTTCGGCCGCGCAGTATTCCTGCTGCGCGCGAACCACTGCGCCAACGCTTTGCTGCGTGATTGTGCCCGGATAATGCCGCATCCATAGCGCGGGCATGAGGTACTCGAACATCGTTCCGGTCCACGAGAGCAAAATGCGACCGCCGCCCGCCAGCGTATGCGCCCGGCCCAGGTGAAACCACGCCTCCTGCGGGATGTCGGACTTCGCGATAGCGACGAATACCGCGATGCGTGCTTCCGAGGCCAACAGGTCGTAATACGAAGGTTCGATTCGCGCCGCCGCGACGTTATACCCCACCGACAGGACTTTCTTCCGCGCATTGTAAAGGAAGCTGAAATCCATCTCGCGAACCAGCGCGTCGCAGCGGCTGGCGATTTCATTCAGTTCCAGTGCGACCTCGGGAGCGAGACCGTGCCGGCCCCTCGGCCCGGCAAACGCCAGCGCCGCCTGCTTCAGCGTCCACAGCGCAGCCGCGAGATTGCCGCTATCGACCGTGGAAATGAACAGCGGTTCGAGCGGCCGGAGAGTCGCGATATCGTACCAGTTCAAAAGGTGCCCGCGGTATTTCGGCAGCCGGCTCACAACGTTCAGCGTTTGCCGCGTGTGAAAGATAAATTGCTCGATGCTCATCGCGCCGAAATGAACCATGGCGATGCGCGCATTTAGCAGCATGCCCAGATTGGTGGGCGACAGGCGAAGCGCCGCCTCGCCCTGTTCGGACACGCTATCCGGAATCACCCAATTCGTGGCCTCTGAGCTCCAGTCCTGAAAATACTGCGCGATACACTCCGCCTGCCGGCGCAACCAGTCCATGTCGTTTTGTTCCACGGCGCCGCTCGCGCTCTGCGGCGGCCGGTTCAACCAGCTCGAAAACGCCCGGGATGCCGCCCACAGCGCCAGTACGGGCGCCGCGGACGGCAGGGCGGCAGGATGCAGCACCCCAACTGCCAGGGCAATCGCGAGAGCAATCCAAGGCGTGTATTCGAGATAAACATCCACCGTGGCCCGGCTGCGGGCGGCGATCTCGGCCTCGGCCGCCGTTTCCCATTCGAGCAGTTTGCGCCGGGTGATGCACACGCGCAGTACCGCGCGCGTGATCGCATCCATTGCCACCAATGCCTGGTGCAATAGAAAGATGAGCCCGAACAGCGCGATCGCATGGTCGTTTGCAAATGCGCGCGTTGTGTCGCGCACCCAGCCCGCAAGAAAACGGCCCTCCCGCGGTATGCGCAGCACAGCAAACAGAAGGTGGCAATACACGGGGAGAAGCAACAGTCCCAGCACGGCCGCCGTCCAATATCCCGGCGCGCCGGCAAATAGGAACCAGCTTCCCAGCAGCAGCACCAGCAGCCCCGGCTCCCGCAGGCTGCGCAGCAGGTTATCGAGAATCTTCCACTGCGAGATCAGAGAAATCGGATTGGCAATCAGCCTCCCCGAAGAATCCGGAACGCGCGGACAGATCCACCGCATGATTTGCCAATCTCCCCGCACCCAGCGGTGCCTGCGGCGATTGTATGCGCTGAAATGCGAGGGATAGTCGTCAATCAGCTCGATATCGCTCGCCAGGGCCACGCGCGCGTACGCTCCCTCGATCAAGTCGTGGCTGAGCAGCGCGTTTTCAGGAAAACGGCGCTCCAGCACCGTGCGCATTACGTCTACTTCGTAAATTCCCTTGCCCGTGAAAATCCCTTCTCCAAAAAGATCCTGGTACACATCCGACACGGCGCGGGTGTAAATATCGAAACCCGTTTCACCCGAGTAGAGAGCCGCGAGACGGCTACGCGCGGCCGACCCGATGCTGATGCCGATTCGCGGTTGCAAAATCCCATAGCCTTCCACCACCACCTGGAGCGCCGGATCGATAACGGCCGCGTTGAGCGGATGAGCAATCGCGCCGATCAGCTTGCGCGCGGCATCCCGCGGAAGCTGCGTGTCGGCATCCAGCGTGATGACATAGCGCACGTGCCGGAGAACATCCAGGTTCCCGGTCTTGCGCGGAAAAGCATCGAAGGCGCCGCGCATCAGTTGATTCAAGTCCAGCAGTTTGCCCCGCTTGCGCTCCCATCCCATCCAGCGGCCTTCGCAATCGTTATAGATGCGATTCCTGTGGAACAAAAAGAATGGCGACCCTGGATAGCGGCGGTTCAGGGCGTCAATCGCTTCGCAGCAGATATCGGCCAGGGCATCGCGCTCATCCACCGGCTTATCCGAATCGGGCGCATCGGTCAAGAGCGCAAAATACACGTTGGGATCGCGATTGGCGAGGAAGCGAATCTCCAGATCGAGCACCAGCTCGCGCACCTGTTCTTCATTCAGCAGCAATGCGGGAACGGCCACCAGCGTCGCGCAATCCGCGGGCACACCCGCGGAGAAATCCAGTTTGGGCAAAGCGCGCGGCGCCACCAGGCAGGTAACCAGGTGGTTCATGAAATCGACCGCGGTATGAATGGCCGGCAGTAGAAAAAGCACCAGGGGCGCCAGTGTGGGCGTGTAGCGACCCGCTCCGGAAAGCAGAATCACTACCGTAAGGAAAGTCAGCAGTTCGATGCCGGATAAATAGAAAGCGGTTGGATAGCGCCGGGCGAATTCCGCCGCCCGCTTGCGCCACGGTGTCCGGTACCCGACGCATTTTTTCAGCAGCGGCAATCCGGAATCCACCAGGTAAAACCCCACATGGCGGCGGCGTAATACCGCTCGCGGCGGCTTGCCGTCGACCCTTGCTTCCCGGGCAAGCTCGACGGCCCTTTCCGCCACTTCGCACTCCGTGCGCAGGCTATGTTTCGCAAGCTCCGCGACCGAGTTGCGGTAGCGGTCGCGGCTTTCGAAATCCATGCGCCCGTAGGCGCCGGCCGGGTCTTGGCCGAGCGTACGATCCACCAGGCAGACGCTTTCGAACAGCTCCTTCCAGGCAGCCTCGCTGATGTGGCGCAGGCTGGTCAGCAAATCGTCCAACCCGAAATAGGAACTTTCGATCCGGCCGAGAATCTCGCGTTCCAGCGCCGGCTTCACGGCCCACACTTCCGTCATCGTGAGCGCCGAGACGTCTTGAAAGCCGTTTAGAAACGCCGCGCAGGTATCTTCGCTAAACCGCCACTGGGCGCACTCCAGGAATGTCCAAGCGATTAGAAATACCCGCGGAGTCCCGCCAAACTCGCCGGCCGCGACGGGCAGTTCGCGCAGATCGGCCAGGAACTCGACAACCTCCTTCTCGGCCGTATGCAGCAGGCGGGCGTTCTCGATCAACGTGGCCCCGATCTTTTCCGGGGCGGAGAGCGCGCCGGCGAGGATACGTTCCGTCTGTCCCTTTCCAGGGGTGGGAGCCCGTTTACCGCGCGGCTGCGTGGCCGAAATCGACTCGGCCAGCCTGCGCCCCGCGGAGCGAATCTCCATCAGGTCGGGCTGATTGGCCGGGCTTTCGGCGTAATCGATTAGTGTGGATTGCATAGTTAGCGATAGCTGGATGCCTGTAGTTCAAACATCTGCGAGTAGCGGCCTCCGAGCGCAATGAGCTGGTGGTGCTTTCCGTATTCGGCGATCCGCCCGCCCTCCAGCACCACGATCCGGTCCGCCATTTTCACCGTCGAAAACCGGTGCGAGATCAAGAGCGCCATTTTGCCTTCCGTCAGTTCGGCGAACCGTTGAAAGATTTCGTATTCGGAACGCGCATCGAGGGAGGCGGTGGGCTCATCCAGAATCAGGATTTGCGCATCCCGCAAATAGGCCCGCGCGAGGGCGATCTTCTGCCATTCACCGCCGGAAAGATCCACGCCGCCTTCGAAACGGCGGCCCAGCAGTTGCTCGTATCCTCGCGGCAGGCGCCCGACAATTTCGTGCGCCAGGCTCTTGTGCGCAGCGCGCCGGATCGCCTGGTCCTCCGCGGCCTCCACCTTCCCGATGGCGATGTTCTGCCGCGCGGTCATTTCGTACTTCACGAAATCCTGGAAGATGACGCCGATTTGGCGGTGTAAATCCTCGATTTCGTAATCCCGCAGGTCCGCACCATCCAGCAGAATGCGGCCCTCCGCGGGATCGTACAGGCGGCACAGCAGTTTCACGATGGTGCTCTTGCCCTGCCCGTTCTCTCCGATCAGCGCCACGCGCTCGCCGGGTTCGATGCGAAGATCGAGGCGGTCCAGCACGCGCCGCGAGGCGCCCGGATAACAGAACGTGACTCCGTCGAAATGGAAGCCATCCCGAATAGGCCGCGGCGCCGGCAGGGCGCCCGGCTTGCTGCGGATTTCCGGCTCCACGCGCAGGAATTCCACCAGGTCCGTCAGGAACAGCGACTGGTCGGCGATGCTTGAAAACGTTGCGAAGACGTTCTGGATGTTTGTGCTCGCGCCCGCTAGCGCTCCCGCCAGGAACTGCAGCGAGCCCCATGTAAGGCTGCCCGTCACCGTCCGGTAAATGACATACGCGTACGCGCCGTAATAGGCGCCTGTACTGATTAGCGAGAGAAGTGCCCCGGCGCGCAGCCGTTTGCCCGCCAGTTCCCGGTTTTGTGCGTAAAGCAGGTTGGAAAGCCGCGCGTATTCCTGCGAAAGAAACCCGCTCAGACCGAAGAGCTTCAACTCTTTCGCGGATTCCTTGCTCGCCCCGAGAGTGCGCAGATAGTCCAATTGCCGCCGCACGGGCGTCTGCCGGATATTGAGCGCGTAACCCTTAAAAGCGAAATGGCTCTCTCCGAGAAACGCCGGCACCACTGCCGCTACCAGTAACAGAAGCAGCCACGGCGAGAACCACAGAATGCCGGCCGAAAGGGTAGCCGCCGTAATCACCTGTTGCCCAATGGTCCCCAGGGCCTGCACCATCGCGATGCGATCCGTGGCCTGAACTCGCGCGCGCTCCAGCTTGTCGTAAAAGACCGGATCCTCATAAGAGCGCAGATCGAGGCGCGAAGCGTGCTCCATCACGCGAATGCTGACATAGCGCGTGAAACGGTCCGCAAGCAGCGCGTCGAAATAACCTGTGGCGCGGCCTATCAGCGAACCGAATTGGGCCAGCCCGAACTCGGCGGCGACCAGATACCAGAAGTAGCCCGGCAGCGGCTGCCCGCCTGCGTGTACCTGCACTCCATCAAGGATGCGCTTCGCAACAGCGAGCATCGAGATCGGAATGACCGCGGCTAGAACCCGGCACGCCATGCCGCCGGTGACCACTTTCGGACCTGCGTTCCACACGATCCGCAGTAAGGGCGGAATATTTCTCAGGGCAGAAAATCGCTCTTTCCAGCTTGCCCAAAAGGTACGGGAATTCTCATTCATCTGTTTGGTTGAGTTCTATGCACCACCGGAAACGATAGTGAGGCTATGCAGGTGGGTTGCCATTTGGCGAATACCCTGCCTTACCAAATTGCGGAATGTTGCTAAGAGGTCTCGCCGTGCGAATTGATCAGGAAGGTGGCGGTCTCGCTTAAGAACGTTCGCAAGAGCCGCGCAGGCTCACTGGGAAGCACTGCCTCCTCCAAAGCTGCGCTCATCAGACTGAACCAGCGGTCTCGGGCAATCCCGTCAATACGAAAGCGGGCATGCCGCATCCGGAGCCGGGGATGGCCTCGTTTTTCAAGATATTGCGGAGGTCCTCCGAACCGAAAGATCAGGAAATCACGCAGGCGCTCTTCTGCGCCCTCCAGGTCGCGATCTCCATACATCGGGCCGAGGATGTCATCCTGGGGAACCCTTCGGTAGAAGCCCGAGGTCAGACGAGCGAAACCCTCCGCGCCGATCGCCCCGTAGACCTCGTAATCCTCCACTTGTATTTATGTTATCAGGCGGTGGCCAGGCCGGGCCCTGTTAGGAAAATTCTACTTAATGCGATCCTGCCCGCCGGCTTTGTTCTCTTGCGCACGCGCGCCGAGCAGGATATCGGTCATCGAATAATTTCCCTCGTTGCACTCGTAATCGAAGATCCCTTCGCCGGTCCGCCTCATCGGGATCTCGCCGCTCCAGCGTTTGGTAAACGCTGTGGGATCATCCACCGTAAACTGATAAAGAATCGTATCGGGATCGACGAGTGTCAATCGCTCCGTCAGATGAAGATTATCGTCGGCCCCATGAAAGTCGTCCTTACCCAGGTAATTGGTGGTATCGATGACGAGGACGTTGCCTTCCCAGCGGCCGCGCGAATCGCCCATGTAATTGTGGATCGCGGAAGAGATATGGGGCCGGCCGTCCAGCGCAATGAGGCGGGCCTCGTACATCATTTCCTGAAGAATGACGACGTATCCCGAAGACTGCACGATCCGGAAGAAATTGTTGTTCGGCGTGGGCACCATGGGCAGACCCCGCGTGATGCACCGGACGCGCAAAGGCAGATCCTCGGGACCAGCGGGTATCCCGGCCCGGCCCGCGCGTCGCTTGCCGGCCTCCGGTGTCAGCGCCGGAATTCTTCCATCCGGTGGATCGACGATGAGGGAAGTGCGCCGGCTGCCGACTACCGTGCTTCCACGATCCCGCCAGAATTCGTTGTAGTTGCCACGAAGATCGGCATCCTTATCCTGATAGCGCCGATCGGTGTTGAGTTGCCGGCGCATGCGGGTTTCGTATTCCCGCGCCTCCTGCTCGGTCAGGAACTCCTTGCCCGCAAGCTCCACCGGGCGTTCCAGCGGAGTGAGCGTGGCCATGGCCCACACGCCCTGAAAATCAGGCTGCCCGTCCGGCGTGCGCGGAGGAACCCACGGCGCTTGCGCCCAAGCTTTCGCCAGCAAGCCGAGCGCGCAAATCACACACCTCGAACGATATCCCATAGCCGATCTTCCGGGAATACGCCGTATTCTACACCCGCCGCTCGGACGGCGCTGAACGCCGATTTCGAGGGCCTACAGTAGCTGTTCCGCCAACCAGGGCATGAAAGTTCTCAGAGCGGAACGGCGGATGAGGACCAATTGAGTTGTGCGATCGCCTGGCCTCTCGGTCCCGATCGCCAGCAGCAGCGTTTCGCCGGAGAGCGGCCGTAACCGCAGACTGAACTTCGCGGCGGATTCCGAAGGCCAATAGTGAACGGTGGTTTCCGCGGGCGGAAAGAGATCGTCCACTTCCTGCGGCCGATCGAAATTGCGGGTGACGCTCACGATTTCACGATTCCTGGTCCGCAGGCAGATGAGCCACGCAGGAGGGCTGTTGTCATCGCTTTGCTCATCGGGCGCAAATTCGTACTGCCACGATTGATAGCCGGGCACGGCATCGTCGATGCGAGCCGGAGGTCCGATCAAGGAAACGATTCGATCGGGACCTTCGTTCAACGTAAACCGCAGCAGTTCCTGAGTCTTCTTGTTCGGCGGAGCCTGAGAAAACAACGGGAGCACCGCGAATAGCAGTGCCCCGCGCCAAAAATATTTAGCCATGAACTACTTTCCGGGCGTCTTCGGATAGCGGCTGTTGAGCAGCACGGTGTCGACGAACTTGTCGCCTTCGGCGGTGTCGCCCATAGCTGCCGTGGCCATCTTGAAGAAGATATCGGACTCATCCATGTAACCGGTGAACAGGAAAGCGCCGGCGCCTTCCGCGGTGACCGGCACGCTCGACCCGGTATGATCGCCGGTTCGGAATCCGACCGCCAGCCTGCGAAGAGTCTGGCCGGGCGCCGCTGCGTTCGCCGGGTAGCCCGTGGTGGTGTCCAGCGAGTAGGCCGGGAAGCCGGAATACGCGACGTAGGTATCCGCCCAGGGCGAGTCGGCCCGCTGCGTAAGCGCAAACGTCCCCGGAGTATAGGTTGCGCCGGTGTTTACGCGGGACGCGGCGAAATCGCCATTTCCGCTGGAGTTGATAAACGGCAGCCCGGCGCGCGCATTGGAATAGGCATCGCCGAATATCGTGATTCCCTGGTCGCCGCGCGGGCTAGTCCACGAAGCTTGCGTGCTCTTGGTCCGGTCAAGATACTCGGTGTCCGGAATGTTGGAAACACCGATGATGCTCATGGACTGGTCATGATCGGCAGTGACTACGATCAGGGTGTCTTTGGGGTTGCGCTTGGCAGCCCAGGCACGCGCCACGCCTACGGCCTTGTCGAACTCGATGGTGTCCCAGATTGTCCCGGCGGCATTATTGGGGTGGGACTCCTTGTCGATCGAGGCACCTTCCACCATCAGGATGAAGCCGCGCGGAACAAAGGAGGACGAAAGCACCTCAATCGCCTTCTGCGTCATGAGGTCGAGCATGGGTTGATCCGTGTAGGCGCCCATCGCATTCGGGACTCCTTCGGATGCGGGTCTGGCCAATTGCAGTTTGTCATAGGCGACGGTCATATTGGAATCGCTGGCAGCCAATCCGGCGGAGTTGGGAGCCGGACGGTTATTTCCTCGGAACAGCCCCAGGGTTGGCTGGCCGTAGAGCACGCCCTTGAGGTCGGAGGCCGAAGTGACGTAACGATATCCGCGGTTTTGAAACTCGGCGATGAGGTTCCGTCCGTCTTTCCGTCCGGCTGCTGAGAATTGATCCATACCGCCGCCGAAGATCACATCGAAGGCCGGCTGATTATTCAGCATCGGATTTTCCAGATACTGGCGCGCAATTTCCGCACGCGTTTGCCGGTATGCGCTGTAGGCGCCTTCAACGGCTGGCGTTGCGTCCGTCACATCCGCAGTGGTGACGATTCCCGTGCGATAACCGAAACGGCGCTTGAGGTATTGCCAGAGATTTTCCGCGCGCGGGTTATCCAGCATGAATGAGAGGGTAGTGGTGTTGGTTTGCCCGTTAAAGCGCCATTTGCAATCGGTGCCATCGGCAAAGGAGTTGACCGACGCGAGGAAAGTTTTGTTTCCTGTCGCCCAGGCTGTACCCGTGTTGGCCGAATCCGGCACGACCGAATCGCTGCCGTAGGTCATCGACATGCCACTCACGGGCATCTTATCCATCTCCAGAAGGTTGTCAAAGAAACCTTCCCGCAGCGAGTTCTTGCCATTGGCATCCACGATGGCCCGGCTCACCAGGCGGGCGGCATCCCGATAGGCCGTCCCCATCGCGTCGCCGATGAACAAGATAATGTTCCGCGGCGGCCCGTCAGAGGGCATCTGGAAGGGCCGGACTTCGATGTCGCGGCTGTCGGCAACTGAAACTCCATCGGCCTGCATGGAAGCGGTCAACTTAACAGTTCCCGGTGTATCGAACGATTGCAGATTGGCGCGAATCACCAGATTAGAGCCACCCGCACAATCCAGATCGGCGGCGGCCGGAGCGCCGAATTTTCCGGTGATGTCCGCAGCGCCGGCGGTCACACTCAAACCGGTTACGGCCTTCGCGTTGCGCACTTCCAGAACCAGATCCACCAGTTGCCCCTGGAGGAGGCGTGTTCGCTCCGGCAGCACAATGCGCACGGTAGGCGTTGTTTGCCCGAGGCCAATCGATACCCAGAAAGAGCAGAACAGTAGTGTATTGCAGGGACGCGATATGTTCATGGTCTTTCCACGGTATTCACCCTCTGTCAAAGGATGACTAAGTTGAGGTAAATTTCGCGTTACAGGAACAGCGCCGCACTGGTCCGAAACGGGCTCCGGAGCCCCGCGATGTTAGAATGAGTAAGCCTTACCGCGGATGTGGCGAAATTGGCAGACGCGCTGGATTTAGGTTCCAGTTCCCGCAAGGGAG